>JAKAWF010000445.1 GCA_021817025.1 bacterium | reverse complement strand
AGAACTGTGGCCGGCCGCCTGGTGTTCCCCCGAGGTTCGAGGATCTTGACAGTTCACGGCAGCGTCAGCGGCCATGAGATCCTGACCAGAGACGGTCACGTGGCCGCTGGCGGCCACAGGAATTGACCACCGGCGGCCATGAAACCTGACCACACCCACTGGCGGGGGCCAAGACCGCCGGACAGGACCAGTCCATCGAGGGTTCAGCTGAGCGCGTTCAACCACCCGGTGCCCAGGCGGGACCACGTGGAGTTTGCAGAGGCAGTCATGGAAATACCCGCAGCGTTCGGCCCGGCCAAGTCGCACCGAACCGCCGCCGAGGCGGCGGGCTGCTCCCACAACACCGTGGCCGACTGTGTGGTGGTCAGAGGAGCGGGGGCCCGAGTGCCCGGGAGGTTCGCGGGACGCAGCTGCTCGACTCCTGGCTCACACACGCTCCGGGCCACATGGGCAGCCATTGGGATCCCCTCTACCTTCGGTCACCCCATCTCGAATCGTCGCGTTCGGCGGTGGCATCGTCATGAGCCATGCCACTGAGTCCGGCCGCGGCTGTGCCCGACGTCGACATCGCCAAGCTGGCTGGGTGAGGATGACAGTCGCGCTGCGATTCCACGGCCAGATCCGTCCGGCCCGGTGTCGCGGCAGGTGGGCGAGTGGGTCGTGAGCGTGGTGGCGGAGGCGGCTACCCGGGCCCCACGGGCCCGACCGGAAGCATCGGTGGGTGTGGATCTGGGGGCACGACCCGGACCACGCTGTCCAATCGCGAGAAGATCGCGGGGCCGAAGGTCCACCGACCCCTCCTGGCTCGCCAGGGGCGTTTGGCCCCCAGCCTCGGCGGCAAGCAGAAGGCGTCGCGAAACCGGGCCCAGCTGCAGCTGGCCCGGCACCACCTGCGGGTGGCGGACATTCGCCGGGAGGCCCGCGCCGGCTGACCACCGACCCGACCCGCGCGTCACCGTGATCGGGGTCGAAGACTTGAACGTCGCGGGCATCAGCAAGAACCATGCTCTGGCCCGCAGCCGCGGAGACTTCCCCGGGCCCGCGCGACCACGGATGACGAGACCACGGCCCTGGCTGCTCGCCGACGTCGACGCCACTCGGCGCCACATCCGGTCCACCAAGCGAATCTGATCCGCGGGTGGGAATCGGCCGGCGGGGAATCCGGGGCGGGGGAGGTGGCTGGCCAGTCCATCCTCCCATTGGACGACAGCGATCCCGGAGTGGTCGGGGCCGGAGTGGGGCAAGCGGCCCGCGACTATATTGGAGCCGGTCGGCCCCCGTGCTCCGGGTTGAGGCCATCGGGGCGAGCGACCGGGCTGAGTCATCGGGCAACAAGCGTGGGGGACATCCGCGATGGCGTCTGCGGGCGGTGGGGGGGGGACCCGGAGGCTGCCCCAGCGCCGCGGTTCCAGTACCTTCCTGCCGCCCGCTTCTGTCAGCCCAGGGGGAGTCGACGTGCTTGTGACCCCGGCCGGATTGAGCGCTGGCGTCGGTGGAGGACGGGTGGGGGCGCCGGGCACCCTCAGGCCCTGGGCGGCCGGATCGCGCCACGGGGGCGCCGGCGGAATCCACGGTTCCGGGCTGACCTCATCGTCCTTCTCGGGCATGCGGTGAGGACAAGAGGACCGGAAGTGTCCGCCGCATCTGGGGGCCGTGGGCGGGTCGGCATGTATGCCGCCTTTGAGGTGAGGGCATTTCGTTTGGTGTGGTCGGCGGTGCTCAGCGGCAACTCCGGGCGCTTTGCCGTGATCCTCGTGGCTGGTTGGGAGGCCTACCGGCTGGGGCACGAGTCGTCGCTCTGGCCGAGCCTGGTCAGCATGCTGTTGCTGGTTCCATCCATGTTCTTCGGACTGTTCGCCGGCGGCATCGCGGATCGCCGCAACCGTGCCCAGATGGCAGCGGCCGGTCAACTCATCAACGCCGGCGGCTGTGGGGTGGGGGCCGCTCTGGTCCTGGCGGGGCAGCTCGATCTGCCGGTCCTGCTTCTGCTGACGGCGGTTGTGGGCATCGGCAACTCGGTCCAGGGACCGGCATGGCAGGCGATGATCCCGGGCCTGGTCCGCGAGGAGCGCTTGCTCAATGCCAGCATGGCCACGCGCATCGCCCAGCAGGGAGCGGAACTGACCGGCCCGGCGGTGGCCACCGTGGTGCTGGCCGGGGCGGGAGCTGGCGCAGCTTTCATGGCCTGCACCGGCTTCTACGTGATCGCCCTCTGCTTGCTCTGGAGACTCCGCCGGGCGGTCGCGCCTCCATCGCACCAGGAGCCCCACGCGGGCATGTTGACTCCGATCAGACAGGGGCTCGCCTACGTCCGTCGGGAGCAGCCTCTGGGGACGCTCCTGGTGTGGGTCGGGCTCCACTGCAGCCTGACCATGGCGAGCATTGGGATCCTGCCCGCGGTGGCCATCGCCAACCTGCGCGGGAACGTATCGGCCTACGGGCTCTTGCTGACCGCCTTCGGGTTCGGGTCGGTGCTGGGGCCCCTCCTGCTCATGTGGCTGGGGACCCGGGTATCGCCGGTGCCCACCCTGGTTGTCGCTGGGGTCCTGAGCGGCCTGCCCCTCATGACTCTGGGGTTGGTCCACATCATGGTGGTTGCGGTCATCTCCGCTGCCGTGGCGGGCGGAGCTCAGGGGGTCTTCATGGCGGGCATCTACTCCGCCAACCAGGGACGGACGGCCGACGCGATGCGGGGCCGGGTGGCGAGTGTGCAGCTCTCGCTCACCACCGGGGCGATGGGGATGGCGAGCGTCGGCTGGGGAGCGCTGGTGGCGCTGGTCGCTCCGGGAATCGTGCTGGCCGTGCCTGGAGGGGTGTTCGTGGTCGCCTGCGTCCCGTTCGCGCTCCGCTCCCGCCGCATCAGCTCGGCTCTGCTGGCGCGAGGCTCGGGCGTGCCCTGGTCCCATGGGGCCGCATGGTCTGGCAGCCGGGTTTCCCTGGGCGCCTCCCCAGCCCATGGGGCAATCTCCGAAGGGGCCGCCATCGCCAGCGACGAGGCAAGCTGAGAGACATGCCGATGCCCATGCCTGGAATGTCCTCGACACCCTATGTGGTGGCTGCGATCTGGGTTGCTCTGCTGCTTGGCGTGGGGGCCGTGGTCGCGCTGGCAGCGCGTTGGCTGGGCGCCAACGGTGGGCGCCCGCAGGCTCGAGCCCCGCTTCCCGTTGCCACACAGTGAACTCTAGTAAGCCCACTGCTAGTGGCACCCCTTCTCGGGGTTCCTCTCCCGTTGCCGGGATCGGTTCTGGCCTCACCGTGGAACGCGCACCGCCGAG
>JAKAWF010000042.1 GCA_021817025.1 bacterium | reverse complement strand
AGCTGGTCCGCACCTTAACCTCGGGTGCCCAGTGACCCGCCCTCACTTCCCCAGTGACCCGCCCTCACTTCCCCACCCGCCGTCCCGGATCAGTTGCGGCGGGTGGGGGGCACAACAGCCAGCTGAAGATCATGACCCGCGGGACTACTGATCACCCCTGGCCCCCGAGGGAAGCAACCTAAGTCACCGCCCCGGTTCGCTTCAGAAATGGGCTCAGGATAGCGACCAAGTCTCCTGGCGGCCTTATCTCCGCTGCTATAGTGGCAGCATCCCTGTCCTTGTCGAAGCGGACCTCATACTTCCTGCAAACTAAGGCCAGCAAGTCTGCACCGGGAACGATCAGTCGCCACTGAGTCTCCCAGTCCTTCGTGACACCTAGTCTCGACAACTCCAAAGCGTTGTAGAGCTGCTGCCTCACGTCACCCACGTCCAGGCACAACTTCTCCGTGACCGCTGCAGCAATGGCCTCCGCTTGGGACTCCGCCCTGTGCGCGGACGCAAGTTCCTCGTACTTGACTGGATAAATCGGTGCCAACCACCCCAACCGTACAAGCGCACGATCCAGAATGACTCGCTCGCGCAGGGTATCAGCCAACTCCTTCATTGAGCGTTCCATGCCTTCGGGTGTAAGAGACTGCGGCGCGGTGGTGCGCGAACGAAGAAACGACAAGAGAGCCGCACCGTCCAGCAGGTAGTTTTCAAGCTCGCGACGCGGCAGCACCTTCACGTCGCCGAAAACCTCCATGCTCGCTGCCTGCTCATCTGTGAGCTCGTCTCGGTCGCGGATAGCCAGGTATCGTCGTTTGAGGCGGTCTGCGTTCTCTAGTATGTTGCGGAGGTCTCTAACACGCGACGCGCGCACTCCCCCGCCTGCTGGCACGACTACTGTGTCGGTGCGTAGTAACGCCGGAAACCACCGCCGCAAAACGGCTGCATCCGACTTGCCCTCAACTATAAGTACTCGCTCCGCCGCCAGGACATCGCCGAGCTGCACGCCCAGCTCGTCCAATACCGTGCGAAGCGCGCTGTCTGGTCGAACTGGCCTCACGCGCGAATGCCCCTTTTGCCGTCGGACACTCAGAACGCAGTCCCCAGGCGCTAAGTCAAGGAAGATTGGTGAATGACTAGCAAGGACAATCGGTCCATGCCTACTCCAATTATGGAAATAGCGTAGCAAGGCCCGCTGCGCGCCGGCGTGCAGATTGGTTTCCGGCTCTTCTATCACTAAGGCGCTATCGCTGCCTGCGAGGCCAACAGTCAGAGTGAGGAGAAGCTGCTCTACTCCAGTGCCCATGTCTTTAACATTCCTGAAGCGCCCACCAATACCGTCGAAGCCGACCTCAGCCGTACTCCCCGTGGCTCTTACCTGCAGACTACCTATGCCAGGGATGAGTGCCTTCATGGCGCTCCTGATGTCCCGAAATCTTCGTTCCTTGTTACTCCTGACCCACAGGAGGTGCTCTACCAGATTGTCTCCCGTTGAGTGAAGCAGTGCGCTGGCGTTCGTTGTCGCGACGCGGGGGCCGCCAGGTCGAAGTGCTTCGAAGTGAAAATATCTGAGTCGCCACCGCATCAAGAGTTGCAACCATGGTTCCTGGCCAGCCCAGGTCTCCAAAGTACGCGACCCGACTCCAGCTACTTGGCGTGTCGGTAGGTTCGGCCAGCGTTCGACGACGTCGGGCCAGTACATGCGATGCAGCTGCTGCGTCCTTTGGTCGATCGTTGCGACTATCTGCTGGTTGGCACCTTCAGCCTGCAGCGCGGCTGTCGACAGCACCATTACGTCCGGCTCGAAGGATGTGCGCACCCAACGGTACACAAGTAGGGGAGGAGTCGTGTACCAGGCATGGCCAGTCGGGACGTCGAGCAACTTGAGATCGAGTTCCGGGAGAAGCGCGAAGGATGCTTCGATGACAGGTGCACGTTTCGACTGGTGGTGGAGTAGTGGACCCTCCACCGGAAGGCCAGCAACTACGTCGAGCGCTGACAGGAGCGCCGACTTTCCGGAGTTGTTCGGTCCGGTGAGGACGGTAAGCCCAGTCGGCCCAGGCGAGAGCTCAGCGCTTTGGTAAGCACGATAGTGTGCTATCGAGAGTTTCTTCAGGTGCACTCTATGATACCCCGGTATGCGGACCGTGCGAGGAGCCTCAGGCTGCCAGAAACTATGTGGCACCGAGTCGCACGCGAGGCTCGTCGGGACTGAGAGTATGTATATGGACCGCCAATGCAGCACCATATGTACCGTACGAGGCTAGCCCGCAACTGGGGCGCGGCGGCGTGCAATGAAGTCGGCGCAGACCCAGCTGACGCCGGTAGCCGTACACCTGACGGGAGGAGTCCAGGTTGTAGCGCGGGATGGAGACGACGGCCACAGCATGGATAGTACTTCGAGAAAATAGGCCCATTTCTCATGAAGTAGCGTCGGCGCGGGAGCTGCCTCGGGGGAACCGTGATGCGGTCTCGCGAGGCCCGAGCGAAGTGCGTGGGGCGCGAACAGAGCTGTTGAGGTGCGAACGTATTCGAGGATGTAGAAAGGACAGGAATGAGCCAAGCGTGCTCCTGACCGCATGAGCAGAGGCAGTGTTGTGGGCGCAGCCCATCTGGCCCTGCCGTTGGCCGGCCGGATGCCGCACAGACACATGAAACCCCAGGCTAGTCGTCTTCGAACCCGAAGACTTCAGCGTGCAGGACGGATGCGTTTTCTGTCACCGCGCGCTCGACCTCAGGAGGAAAGCCGTCTGGTGCGTGTCCGAGAATCTCCATCCTCACCTGGACAGAAGCTGTCGGAACGCCAGTCAGCAGCCGGACTATCTCCTCTGCAACGAGCCCTGCATCACGAGCAGCACGGAGCGGATCCAGCGGCACCGATGCGTGGAATCTCCGGGGCACTGCCGGTGGCGGTGGCGGTGGCGGTGGCGGTGGCGGCGGGGTCCCTGGGGGTACTTCGGTGATCGCCGAGGGATGAAGCAGCAGCGTACCCGACTGAACTGGCCCATGGAGATCACCGCCTGGTCCAACTACCCCCCGATAGCGACCCGTCGACTCATCGAAGACAGTCGCCACTCCGAAGCTCTCTTCGCGCCACCTCTCGGGGATCAGTTGCCTGGGGGCTTCGGCAATCGCTCCGTAGAGCACTTCCCGATCTCGGAGCCTGGGTAGGTATATGTAGCGGGCCAAGTGGTCCCAGAGCTCGCCCGCTGTGATGTGGTCTCCCCGCCAAAGTGGGATCGCGTCGAGCTCGCGACGCAGGAGAATGGGGTTGTACACGTCGTTGATAAGCTGGTTCTCGCAAAGCTTGCGGTAGGTGCGAGCAGCGAGGCCGTCCTCTCCGGTAGCCCTTAGGGCGTCGAGGGTCACCGCACCGGACCTTTCTGGCTGGCTGGGTACAAGGATCCAGTTGTAGGTTTCCAGCAGCCGCAAGCGCACAGTTTGATCACTGTCCTGGCGCCTCGTCTCGATCTGCCGGCGCTGCTGCAGAAGTCCTAAATCCTCCATCTCCTGCTGGATGGAGTTCCAGGCGAGGAAGTCAGCGATCGAGTCCAGCAGTTCATCGAGGCGGCTTCCATCGGCGGCTAGGAAGAGCATTAGGTTTCGGTAGAGGCGGGGCGCTTTTCCCCGATGCTCAAGGATATCCATGGTCCGCTGGACCGCTGTCGACTTGCTTAGCTTGGAAGAGTGAGACACCTCCGGCCCAAGGATGATCAGCCTCACGCCGTCGTCGGAATCTTCAATTTCGGCACTGGTGTCGGGTGCCGGGTGGACAGCGATGAATCCACCCCGCTGGGCGCGAATCAAGCTGTCCGCGCGAAGACGCCTCTTTAGCTCGTCCTGGACATCCTCGTGCTGGTGCTCCAGATAGCGCTGCTTGCGTTCCGCCGCGGTCCTGCTGACCGACGGCTGGGTGTCGTACCAGAATCGGTGCCCCTCGCTATACAAGAATGTGGACGAACTGGCCAGTCGTCGCAAGGCGTCGGAGAAAACATCTGTCGGGTCAGTGGGGAATGCACAGGCCAGGCGGACTCGGATCTCGTCGAGTCCCCGGTTGGCAGTGCCCAAGGTTGGGGCAGACCCGAGGAAGATGGCTCGGGCGGCCCTGCGGGCAGCACCGAAGCGCCCCAGATTGGAGTGCTCGGCGTCAAGTTGTTGCGCGAGAGAGCCTGGCCCGTCCACATCTCGATCTAGGATTGGCTTCCAATTGTCCTCTAGATACCTGGTGAGTTCTGTTGAGACGACCGAATCGTGGAGCGGGACGGTCCCTGGAAGGATAAGGGGCGCACCATCTGCGCCAGCCCAAAGTGAGTGGATGACCGACGCCATGAGCCGGAGCACGCCCCTCGTGCGCTGGAATCTCTCTAGGGTGGACCAGGCCTGGTAAAGACGATCGAAGAGCTCCGGGTGAATGGGGTACGCTGCCTTGATCCGGGTCACGTATGCCTCTTCGCGACATTCGATGGGAAAGTCTCGGGCCTGGCGCCGATAGAGGTCTCCAAACGCCCTGGCTGTGGCGTCCCTGGCAGCGAATGCTTCAGGCCCATCCAGTGGCTGGAACAGCCGGCGCCTCACAATCTCGAAGCTTTCGTCGGAAGTCGCAGGCCGCCACGGTGACTCCACCCGGCCCACGACCAGCCGGAGCCGGGAGAGCGTCTCGCGGCCACCCGGCCCTCCGACTTCGCTGCTGGAGCCGGCCGGTTCGTACCCGGCCCCTGAAGGCCCGGCCTCCGATTGGGGAATCGATATGACCAAAAGGCAGCCGGGCACAGACTGGGCGGCCTCCGTCAGTGCTTGGGCGAACGTGAAGTGCGCATCGAAGCTTCCCGCTGGGAGACCCTGGTCGTGGTACAGCTGCCGAGCGTATGCGACCCACTCGTCAATCAGGATCAGAGCAGGGCCGTAGCGGCGCAGGACCTCATCGAGCTGTGCCCCTGGGCTGGTGCCGGCGCGGTCGGACTGCGCCACCAGCGCATACCCCTCCGGGCCTCCCAGCTGCCAGGCGATCTCCCCCCACAACGTGCTGACTGAGGTCCCGTCAGGCTTGGCGACTGCCTGCCCGGGCGGGATCCGGTCGCAGGCCAGCACCACTCTTTTCACTGACTGTGGCGGCTGGGCATCGGCCCGGCTGATGATGTCCTGGACTTCCTGGGGGAATTGGCTAGCCGGAGTGCCGGAGAAGAGGTGGTACAGGGCCAAGAGTGCATGGGTCTTGCCACCTCCGAACGTGGTCTGGAGTTCCACTACCGGGGCGCCCCTCTTCCCGGCCATCCTCCGCAGCGCGTCGGTTAGGAGTTGGCGCAGTCCATCCGTGAGGTACGTGCGACGAAAGAACTCGGCGGGGTCCTGGTACTCAGGGGCGGCATCTCCCTGGAACACCTGCCATAGGTTGGCCGCGAACTCGGCCTGCACGAACCCTCCGGAGCGCACGTCGGGGTGTGGCACGATCACTTCCCGCCACGGCTGCAGTCCCGCCACCGTAGTACCCCCCACGGAAACCGCTTTGGACGTCTTACGGGCCTCCTCCTCGTACCTCTGTCTAAGGACCTCGTCCCTGGAGCGCTTTACGGCTGCCGCCTGCGGCTCAGCTCCAACTGCGGACAAGAGCGACTGGGCGGCATCCAGAGCACGATAGGTGTCGTCAAAGGAAAACGATTTGTTGTGAGCCCATGAGTTCCGAGCATCCATCAGGATGCTCACCTGGGTCCGGTCGCTACGCTGCAGGATCTTGGCGAAAACCTCGTTCCAGGAGTCCCATATGACCTTCAATTGGAACTGAGGGTCGGTAAGGGAGGGAGTGTGCACGAGTCCGAAGCGGGCTGATACGGCCTCAATCCAATTGCTGCCCTTGGGTACTACTGCCCGCATCTGGGCGTCCAAGAAGGGCGCCAGCCCGGCTGCCACCAACTCTAGAGCCCTGCCGATCCGCTCCCTGTTACTCGCTGTCACTCGGGACCTCCACTTAGAGCATCGCGTCCTGATGCGGTGCCCTTCCGATGCCATCGGCCAGCTTCTGGATGTCGGCCCACGCGGCGCCAAGATCGTTGTAGCAGGCGGCATCCTCCGCCCGACCCTGCTTCTGGGCTATCGCGTGGAGGCGGTACGCAAGATCGCGAATCGCCTCTCGGGAACTCGGGCAGGTGGCGATCACCTCTGCGGCGGCCACCTCCGAATGGGCAGCTAGCCTGTTGGCGGCAACCTGGGCGAGCGTCCAGACTGGACCGGTGGGATCGGGGAATCCGTCTCCGGAGTCCAGCTCCACTCGGGATCTCAGCCGGACTTTGCCTCCCTTCGAGTCAACCACACCGATGTTCTCGAGGCGCCCCACGCTGGTGACGCGAGCCTTCGATAGTGTCTCCGCGTCCCCAAAGGGGCCGTCTCCGAACCCGTGCTGCTCGAACCAGGACACCGCCCATCTGGTCTCCGGGTCGAACTCGCCATCCTGCGCTGCAAGCACCTCATCCAGCACGTGGTTGATGAGGCCCAGAGCGGTGCGAACCGCCATGGACGTCCCGTCAGCCTCCAGCACCCTGTCGTACTTGGAGAAGACCTCCATCCCGGGCCCGATTGCCGCCTGGGCAAGGTCGACCGGTGCGATCGTCTCCTGCTGCAGTACCCGTAGCCGATCGGGGAGGGAGGCCCTCAACTCGGCGAGCAGGCCCTTGCGGTCAACAATGCCCGCGCGGTCGGGCCGTCGCCGACAGACCAGCACCACCGACGAGGCCAATGCGTTGCTCCGCTGGCCACGCGGCCGGTTACCCAACTCGGTGCGCATTGGCCATGTCCCCCTGACCGAGAGGCCAGAGGCAATGAGCCCCTTCAGCATCGTCTCCCAGCCGGTTGACGCTACCTGGTCGCCGCCATCCGTTTCGGCCTGCTTGAAGGCGTAGAAGATAGTGATCGGGAATCGAGGGTCGGCAATGCCCACAAGGTTTCCCACGGCTGCCCGGAACCCTGCCTCGAAACCGGCCTTGGCTGCGTCCCTGCCGCCGGAGCGCTGCGGGTCGGCAACCAGCTCCTCCCGCTTCGGGGTAAGGACAGTTGCAAAGACGTCCGGATACAGTGCGCGGATGGACCTGCGGAGCCAGACGTAGAAGAAATCAGCTAGGTTTGCGTACCCGATGTTGTCATAGTAGGGAGGATCGGTGCAGATGATGGCACGCTGGAGTCCATTTGTGGACTTTATTGCGTCCACCTGATGGCCCTCACCAGATGAGATCGGCACGAGTCCTTCCAAGACCTTGCAGATCCCGCTTACGGTGACGCCGAAGTCTCCCGCTGCTCCAGAAAACGGCTGCACTTCTGCGAAGTCCCATACCATCGGTAGCGCTTGCCGGGTGAATCCATGTATCGCCTGGTTCATCGATGGCTTCCAGGTCACCAGAGAGCTCGAAATGTCTGCCATCTTGTCCACAGCGAATGCTAGGTACGTCCCGACTGCACTAGCGTATTCTTGGCTCCCACCGTCCGCGATCACCTGATCGCGGGCCTCCAGCACGAGGTCGGAGAAAGTGACAATGGCCGTAAGCTGGCGGGCGGTGAATAGATCGGAGATGTGCGTAAGCCCGTAGTTCACGCACCACACGTTTCGCGGGTCTATTGCCAGTTCAGCTATCGGCACATCGGCGGGCGATGGAACGTCTGCCGCGCGGGCATGCTCCAACGTCGAGGGCAGGTATACTCGCTGCCTGTTCCCCTCGGCGACGATGGCCACGAGCTGGGCTCCGAGCCGACCGGCGCGCCCCTCCGATCGAATGTGGGGAAGCGGGATGGGCGAGCCGCAGAGAAGGCACTTGCCACCTGTCCTAGATACCGTCCCCTCTGCGGGGGCGCCATCTCCCTGGACAATTTCGAATGACAGTTGACTGCCGCTCCGCACTGGTCGCATCCAAACGCGCTTCCCTGCCCTGCTAGACAACACGAACGAGCGCAGCAGCGGTGCCCGCCCTCCACAGGCTGGGTTAGGGCAGACCACCGTCCGGGACCAGAGCCAGGCAATGACAGGTGCCTGGCCTCCGGTGGGCAGTTGGGCTGGCGGGTAGAGGTGGCCAATCCGGGTCCGCGCCCGCTCGAGCATCCAGTTCCCGTAATGTCGGACGTCCGCAGCCAGGCCTGTCGCGCCGTGCCAGCTGCCCGCGCCAAGAGCGAGCTCGCTCCGCTTCGAGATCGGGGGTTGTCCCCTGAACGCAAAGGGAAGTTCGATCAGCGCCTTGCAGATCATGACCGCGACTGGGTTGAGGTCTCCAGCGTGAGCTTCCAGCCCCAGCCTCTGCGCTTCGAGAGGGATGGACCCGCCCCCGGCAAACGGGTCGAGCACGGGCGGAAGGTCGCTTCCGAGAGAGTTGCGGATTTCTGCCCGGGCCGCGCCTAGGACACGATCGTTGGAAGAGTTCTCCCACTGGACCAACTGGCGGATCAACTCGAAGAGTCGCTCCCGCTCGCGCTCTTGAGCTTCCTCGGTGGGGAACCTGTCAGGGTGCGCCGAAGGGTCGTCCACCAGTTGGGCGAAGAGGACAGCTCGACAGGCGGCAAGGGGGCGCCGGGCCCACCACAGATGCAGCGTGGATGGGTGACCATGCCGGATAGACTTCTCTCTAGACGAAGCCTCGTTGATCGCCTGCAGGGGCAGGGCTACCTCAATGAGCTTTCTCGGCGGACCTTCGCGTTCGTCAGCCATGGCGGCCCCCGGATGCCCTTGAGATGAGCCACCCAAGGACGAGCGTGCCCACCGTCCCGGCTGCGATGGACACTCCTCGCGGCCCACGCGTGTGCTTGCTGCAGGCGAGGGTGACCGCGGTAGCGAGCAATTCGACCGGCGGCCCTACTCCGTAGGGGTCCGGGATGGCCGTCAGCACCGCCCGCACCTCTTCCACGGTGGGGTCGCGCCAGAATTTGCAGAGGCCAATCTTTGCGAAGTGAGCGTCACTAGCCAGCTCTTTCGCGAGTTCCTCGGTCGACACGGGAGTACCCGGGTGCAGGGATGCCAGCCGCATCCGGTTCTGGGCGACGTATTCCGCCAGCCTCTTCGCGACCTCCGGCGTCATTTCGATCGTTTCCTCCCCGGGTGCCTTTAGGCTGGATCGGACGCCGCCTCCCAGAGCTTGGTCCAGCTGAAGGTGGTGCTGATCTCCGCGAAGCTTAGCCGAGCGGACTTGTCCGAGAACGGATCAGCCAGGTAACGAACCCGTTCTCCGCCCCCAGGGAGGACCTCCACAAGGGCCAGCCGGTACTGGCCCCCGGTGTTGAGGCCGGTGAGGATCTCGTTGCGCGTCACTGTGACGGTCTCGGCCCCCTGGATTCGCCCCTTGACCTCTATGAACAGGAGTTGCCCTTCCGAGTTCCGAGACTGGATGTCGAACCCCGGGTTGTTATGGTCCATGGGAACGGGACGTCGGCCCAGCCGCCGCTCCGCTGCCAGCACGGCCTCGATGGCGCGCCGGTCGACCTCTTCCGTGTCGCGTGCGTGCATCGGTGGATGCCGGGCGCCCGCCGGGCCTGCCTCCAGCAACTGTTCGGGCACCAGTACGGCTGCGGCCACGACTCGAGGTGGCAGAGGCTGCAGCTGAAGCTCCTGCTCCAGCTCCGCCAGTCGGTGCTGGAGGCGCAACTGAAGCTCGTCGGCGCGAGCGCGGGCCATGGCGGGGTTGATCCTTGGCTGCCTCCCCTGCCTCGCCTGGGCCTCCAGCTCCTGAGCCCGCCGGTCCCAGTACGTGATTTCCCGGGTCAGCCTCTTCTGCACGGCCGATCGCACCTTCTCGACGCGGCCCACGGTCAAAGATCGCACCTCGTTCAGGTGGCCCGGCACGAGCTCCCGGATGGCGTAGTCCAGACCAGCTTGTTCTGCGGCACCGCCTGGCCAGGGTACCCGGGCGAGCTGAAGCGCCAGTTGGCGCTCGCGGGCATCGGGAGGGCGGCAGTCGAGGTAGGGGGCGGGTCCAGCCGGCTCCACCCGGCCGTCATTCCGAACGGTCACGAACTGGGACCTTCGCGAGACAACATGAGGACCATCCCCGGCGGGCCGGGAGTCTGCAATCTCGTGCTCAAGGAAGAGCATGAGACTAGGGCTCTCATCCGAACCGCCTGGCTTGACCAGGACCGCGCCCTGGGTGAGCGCAGCACCCTCCCGCTGCTGAACCAGGTCGACGACGGCCTCCATCAGCGGGTGACCCGGACAGATGAACTCGGCCGGCGGGTGACCCGAAACTGAGATTAGCGACTTCTCGAAAGTCACCCGCTCATAGCGTGGAGGCAGGACCTGGAATCCCGGAGCGTTGCGGACCGCGGCCGGGACGAACAGCAGCTCGAAGCGATCGGACTCTCGCTCGGTCCACCTACCTCCGAGCCTCTCCAGCGCCGCCAAGAAGAACGCGCCCACGAAGTGGGGTTGCAGGCGCTGTGCAGCCGCCAGCTCCATCTGCTCCCTCACCTCGGCAACTTCCGGCTGGTCCATGACCTCAGAGGCCAGGGCATGCTCAGCGACCAGCGTCGCCAGGCCCTCCCCCACGTCACGGTCGATGACCTCACGGAGCTGGGCCCGGACCTCGGGGCGGTCCCCATAGCGGATGGCCTGGATCAGAAGATCGCGCAGTGTCCGTCCCGGCAGCGCCTGCCCGAGCACGTCGAATACTTCGCCCTTCAGAGCCTCCCGCTGCTCTTCCAACTTGTGCAGCAGCAGCTGGTACACCTCGCCCTCGCGGGTGTCTTCGGCCACGAGGCTCCACATGTGGCATACCTCTTCCTGGCCGATCCTGTGGATGCGCCCAAAGCGCTGCTCTATGCGGTTGGGATTCCAGGGCAGGTCATAGTTGATGAGAAGGTGGGCTCGCTGCAGATTGATTCCCTCGCCGGCGGCGTCAGTCGCGACCATCACCAGAACCTCAGGATCGTCCGTGAAGCGGTACTGCAGCCGGCGCCGGTCCTCCCGATGCACGCCCCCATGGATGGCCACCACGGCTTCCGGGCGGCCGAGGTAGGTCGTCAGGCGGGATGTGAGGTAGTCGAGGGTCGCCCTGTACTCAGTGAAGACGATCAGCTTGTCCTGCAGCCTCTGACCGGATTGAGGCATCGCCAGACGTTCAATGACCCCTCTCAGCTCCACCCACTTGGTGTCCTCGGCCGCCGCTCGCACGTCCTTTGCCAGCTGCTCCAGCTCGCGGAGCACTTTGACCTCCCGGCCCAGCTCCTCCCGCGTCCTGGAAGCAGACGCCTGATCGACGGCCTCCTCGTCGAGCCTTTCAGCCTCATCCGCGTCCAAGTCACTTAGATCCTCATCACCGCCGCCGGCAAGGAGTGCCTGGAGGCGGCCGAGCCCCTGATCAACCTCGGTCCCAGCCCGATCAGGACGCATCAACTGCTCCTCCAGCCGCTCCCGCCTACGCTGCAGGGAGCGGTAGATGGCTTCGGGGGAGGACGCCAGGCGCCGCTGAAGGCCAGTGAGTGCGAACCCGACCACCGCCCTCTGACCACCCTGGAGAGTGTCGGCGCGGTTCATCTCCTCGCGCACGTACCAGGTGACCCGATCGTACAGCTCCATCTCCAAGGGAGAGAGCCGGAACGGTACTGTGGAGGCCCGTCGCTCCGGGAAGAGCTTGGTTCCATCCATGCGCAGGATCTTCTCCTTGATCATTCGGCGCTGGAGGTCCGAGACGTCCCCGATCTCGCCCCGTGGTTTGCCAGCGAAGCGGTCCGGGTCCAGCAGTGCCATGAAAAGCTGGAAGTCCTCCTGTTTTCCAGAATGGGGGGTAGCCGTCAGGAGGAGAAAATGGCGAGCCACGCCTCGGAGGAGTTCCCCAAGCTCGTATAGCTGGGTCTTCCGCACCTCCTCGCCCTGGAAGTGAGCGCTCATCCGGTGCGCCTCGTCCACCACCACGAGATCCCAGTCGGTCGCTGCAAGCCTTTGCCGAAGCTCTGAGTTGCGCGACAGCTGATGCATCCGGGCGATGAGCAGCGGCTCGTCCAGGAAGGGGTTGCCCTGCAGGCTTGCCTCAACCGCGTCCCGGGTGAGGATCTTGAACTCCAGGTGGAACTTCTCGGCCAGCTCCTCCTGCCACTGAGCCACGAGCCCACCCGGCGCCACCACCAGACAGCGGCGGAGGTCTCCACGGAGCATCAGCTCCTTCATGAACAGGCCCGACATGATGGTCTTGCCCGCTCCGGGGTCGTCTGCGAGGAGAAAGCGGAGCGGTTGCCTGGGCAGCATCTCTGCGTACACCGCTCGGATCTGGTGAGGGAGCGGTTCCAACAGGGACAGGTGGACTGCCAGTAAAGGGTCGAAGAGGTACCCTAGCCGAATGCGCCTGGCTTCCGCGGCCAGCCGAAACGCGGCGGCGTCTCCGGTAAAGCTCCAGCGGGACTGCCCCCTCGCCACCTGAAGGTGAGCCTCATCGCCGCGATATAGGAGACGCTCCGCCACCCGACCGGAGACATCGCGATACGTGAGTGTGACGGCGCTGTCTCCATGCCACGTGACGGCAACCACCTCAACTGCGGTGCCGGGCACCAACCCGGAGACCTCGAGGCCCGGCGTAAGCTCCTCAAGGGTGGTTATGGCGCGACCTCCAACCGACGGCGGAATCTGGGGACCACGGATCGCTGACTATGGCCGTGGCATGCCTCAGATCGATGAGCACCTATGGTCACCCTCAGCCTACCCGTAGGCACCTCTTCCAGAATACGCGAGCGGTCTCCCCGCCAAACGATCCTTCCCAGCCAGTAGAGACCGTCGTTGGCCGAATTCTTCTCGCAGCTCGTGGGGAGGGGAACACCAGACAGAATCGCGATTGCCTCACTTGAGGTAGAAGTTTGCGATTTCATCTAGGTAGCGGTGCGCGTCATTGGTTAGCCTGACCATGTGGTACCTCTTCAGGACTCTGCTGTACAACGCCTCGCCCCGAGCGTGCCCCTGGTAGTCATGAGCTAGCGAGCGCATAACAGACGCCACCTCGCTCGGAGGTATCTCGCGAATGCTGTGCTCCGGCTTCCTGTCGCGCACCAGTACCTCAGGCGTCGACGGCAGTCGCACTACCGCTCGGAGCTGGTCCGTGGTGCCAAGCTCCTTTCGCAGGAGAACCTGCCCGCTGGAGACCGCTATGTGAAGCGCGCGCAGGAGATCCTCGCGGATCTGGGTGCCAACTTTCCTCCCCCCGCTCGCTCGGACATAGTGCCGGAACAGCACCTCGACGATCACTGGCCCTTCAGCTCCAATCATCTCAACCAGTGCCTCCGCGACGCGACGCGGTGCAGCTGACGTCGGCGGGGCCGGCCGACGGGCCGGACTGGGGGTCACGGCACCTTCGCGCTCGAGGGCAAGTCTACGCGCAGGCGCAATCCCCGCGCTGTCTTCGGTCTGCGAGGAGGCCGACCCCGTACGGTCTAACGGGCCGTTGAAGGCTGCTGGGGTAGCGCCTCCATCTGGTGCCGACGATGTTGAGCGCGTGCGCGGAAACGCTGAGTCCGTCTCCGTACGCGCAGGTCCCGAAAGTGAGCCGTATCCCTCAGCGGGCCGCGGGTCGCGTGATTCCATCGTTGGTGCAGCCCCGGCCTCCTCCGACCCTGGGGCCGCATCGGAAGCTACGTTTGGGTTGGCAATTGGACCTGAGGAAGCCGGCTCGTCTCCCACCGGAACCCCCGACTCAGACGTCCCCGCGAATGGGCTCGCCACGCGCTGAGAGCGCTGAGGGCTCTCAGGCCGGCCAATCGGACTTACGTGCTGTCGCTGAAGCTCCTCGACGACCTCATTGAGGCTGCCCTCGCGATCCAGGTAGTACTGTGAGCCAGCGATGCGGATGAAGCGAAGTCCACATCGCTCGAGCTCCTGCTGGCGAGCCATGTCCGCATCATGGCGTTCGGGTCCATGCCAGTAATCGCCATCGCACTCCACCGCCACTCGACCGTGCAGCCCCTGCACCATTAGATCCACCCAGTATCCGGCGAGAGGATACTGCGGGGTCACATGGAATCCCCTCCGCACAAGACCCAGGAACACGTCCAGCTCAAACCAGCTTTCAAAGGGTTCGGGCGGGCTTTCGCCCGCGGCTCGGATGCGAGCCCGGCGCTCCATTTCGTCGAGCCTTTCCCGGCCGATGCTCGCGGTCGGCTCCAAGTGTGGGTTCTGGCAGTAAGCGAGCAGGCGGTAGCGCAGGTCGTCGGAGGTATGGAAGTCGTCTAGGGTGAGGCTGTGAAAGAGCCACATCTGGTCCTGGGCACGACTGGCCGCTACATTGAACCGCTGCCGATCGTGCTCTCCGGTCAAGCTGGTCATGCGGTGGGTCTCGGAGACCGCAGAGACCATGCTGAGGAACATTACGTGCCGCTCCGCACCTTGAAACGCGTAGGAGTTGCCACAGGTGAGCTGCCGGCGTTCCATCTCCTCTGGGCCTAATTGCTTCACCAACATCGTCTCAATCAGCTTGGCTTGCGTGTCCCCCACCAGGCTGATCACCCCCATCGTCTTCCCGTCGTAGGCAGGGTTGGCGCAGCATTGCACGATTGTGTCCACGATTGCATGAGCCTCGGCCGGGTTCTGGTCGCCGCGCCCTTCCTTCAGGTAACCATCCCTGACGTGGCGGGTTATTACGACCGGCGAGAGGCGGCCCGCTCCAAATTGGCGGACCGCGATCAGAGGCTCGCTGCGGTAGCAGAGGTCATTGGAAAACTGAATGATCTCCGGCATGCAGCGGAAGTGTTCCCGGAGGCCAACGCGGGCCGAAAAGCGGATCTTGGCCTGGTCGAACAAGCTGTCTCGGAAGGTGAGGGCATCACGGTGGGGAACATCCTCGAGAAGCTCACGAGCCAGAGTATCGACCTCCGCTAGGTTCAGGCCCACCTGGCTGGGGCTGATCTGCATGTCGTCTCCGACGACTACCATCTTGCGCGCCAGATAGTTGAGAAAAAGCGCATCCGGGCCTGACTGACTAGCCTCATCCACAATAACCACATCGAATGCGTCGACCCCGGCCCGCAGGGTCTCCGCCACCCGGTAGATGGGCATGATCCAGGCCGGGATCGCGTCCCTACATGCCTCCAGGTGATCTCGGGCGTTTTTCCGATGGCTGGCTGCATATTTGCCAGTGCCGCGCCCAACTCGACGCATCGCTTGGGACCAGGCTTGGAGGTGCTGGCGGTGGCCCGGTGTGAGACGGCGGAGGCAGTACTGCCAGGCCCCGGCGGCCGCTAGATCACGAGCTATTGAGAGCGATTTGCGGTGAAGTGCCTCGAGCTCCCCGAGCAGCTTCTGCGGTTCCTCTGAGGCAGATCGCTGCCGGAGCCAAGAGTCCGCAAGGAGCCAGTTCCACGCCGATTCGATCTGCGCGAGCCGGCCATCCCAGTGGGGCAGCTGGGCAGTCGCCACGAGCTCGCCGGCAACCTGGGGGAGCGCGTTTCCCAGTCGGTCTAGGAGATGCACGGCCGCCTCCGCCCTTCGCTGCCCGGCGTCGGCCAGCTCCAGCTCGCGATACGCCCGGGAGTACGCCTCTGCGTCGCGAGCTTGGACGGCGCGCCAGAGCGTCCCGACGCATGGGTGGCTGTCCACTCGCGCTGCCACATTCCTCAGCTGGGAGAGAGTCTCCTGGATGGGCGCGGCGGCGGACGCAGCCCCCCGACGGCTGGCTTCAGCCGCCAGCAGCGCAAAGCAGTAGCGGATGCCGGAGAGGTCCTCCCAGCGAGCTGCGCCGGATATGGGCAGGTTGGCCGCGGCCACCAGCTCAGCTGCCCTTTTCCTTGCGGGCTGGAGCTCAAGGAGCTGGTCCAGCCGCTGCAAGGAGTCACGGTAGTGGGCTAGGCGAGACCCTATGCCGCCAGCAGGGGCAGGGTTGACCTTCTGCCATAGTCCTTCAAGGTCATCCATCCGGTCCCAAGCGTTGATCCACCGAATCAGCGCTTCGGCTGCTTCCGCTCGATCAACCGGCAGGCCGTCAACGCGGATTCGGTCCAGGGCCTCAAGAGCATCTCGCAGGGGCCTTGGTTGGAGTAGGCGGAAGCCAAGGCCACGCCCTTGCTTCAGGCGTTCAGACACGGTCCGAGCGGGGCCCCGCACGGAGTCGCGCTGAGAGGCCTCGATACCGCTCACCCGGCGCTGGGTCAGGACATCTTGAGCTCCTTCAAGCGCAGTGAGGGCAGTCGCCGTGTCCCCGCGAAGTGAGACCCAGTGGGTGTCAGACCCGCGCACCAGATCGTCCCATGGTCGTCGAGCCCAGTCGCCCTGGCGGGGCTGCAGCAGCTCGAGTCCTTGTAGGAGCTTTTTAACGGCGGCTCCGGCCGCTTGGAGAGAGGCGGAGTCCACCTTCTCCATGCCAGGCGGGAGCCGAACTCCTACCGCTGCCGCCTGCCTACGTGCAAGGTCGGCGGCCTTCCTCTCTACTTCCACCCTCTGGCCGAACAGATCGGGGCTGGGAAGGTGACGGAGGTCAATCAGGCGCTGGCTGTCAGCCTGGCGCCGAATGTCGGGAAACTGCCGCAGCGCATCGAGTAATTGCAAGGCCTCGTGGTTGGAAAGTGGCGGAGGCCCGGAGGCCGTAGAACCAGAGAGCCACCCCAGCTCCTCGCGCTCGGTACTCAGCCTCTCCGCCACCCGCTGGCGGGTGCCTCGGTAGCCTCCCGGAAGCGGATCCACCTCATCAGAGTCCCGGCGCCGCAGCTTGCGAAGCTCAGCTCGGACTTCCGCCTCGCGCCGCAGCACCTGGTCGCGCTCCTTCTCCAGCCGAACAATTTCGTCTCCGGCCCGACCTTGGTCCCAGCTTTGAAAGCGCGCGGAGATTCCCTGGACTGAATCCTCCATCGACTGGATCGACTTGGCGTCGGAACCCAACAGCAGGACGGCGAGCGCCGCTATCTCCTCCGGCAGAAGCTCCCGGAGGACTTCTAGAGCCCGGGGCGCCTGGCTGGTGACCAGTACCCGCTGCCCACAAGCAAGCAGGTGGGCAACCAGATTGGCGATGGTGTGGGACTTACCCGTGCCCGGGGGACCCTGCACCAGGACCCCGTGATGGGCCGACAGCTTGCGGACGATGTCCAGCTGTTCCCGGTTGGCGTCCAGGGGGAAATAGATGGTCCCGTCAGGGAGGAGGGATGACCTCTCCTCTTCCGGCACCTCGTCGTCCTCAACTTCCACCAGCCCCCGCACTCCCGCCGGGAGCGCCCCACCGCCCATGAGGTTCTCGATGATTCCGTCGAACATCTCCAGCAGCGACCTCTCCCCTCGGGGCCGCAGAATGAGAGCCGGAGCCAGGGTGACCACCGGGTCGACACCGCTTTCCGAGGGCGGCACGAGACCCTCACTGCACCTCCCTGAGGGAGAGGCGGCGTTCACCCAGGTCCGCAGCGCCCTGGTCAAAGTATCCTGGTTGGTTAGGGCATCTTCGGCTTCCAGAAGCTGGGCGATCTGGGTCAACGGCGCTCCGCTAACCCTTACCTCCGCGTCCAGCATCTCCTGTTCTAGGGCCAGCTGGGTGCGATCCCCGCCCGGACCGAGCGAGATGACCGCCCGGTCGGGGTCGAACTCCAAACTGCAGTTGGCAACCAGGAGGTGACGCCGGATCGGCTGGGTGGAGCCGGTCTCAGGTGTCCAGGTGAGTAACCCCACCCCGAGCACCACCTCGTACTGCTCCCCCAGCTGCCGCTGGCGCTGGTAGATCGTGAAGAGCTGCTTGTACACTTTGAGAATCGGCTGGACCCGGCGGTCCTTCAGCGCCCAGGGCCACCAGTCGTGCTCCACGTAGCGGGCGTGGGCGTCTCGCACCGCCGCAGGTGGATCTGGGTCAGGTTCCATGGAGGCAGAACCAGTGGGGACCTCGATGCGCGGGTAGTGCAGCGGAGGGAAGTCCAGGCTGGAGTCATCCAGCTCCTCGGGGATGAGCCAATCGTCCAGGACGCGCGGGGGATCCGGCCGCACTGGCAAGGAAGGCTTTCTTACCCGCAGCCAGCTATCGGTGTCGGCACTGGAGCTAGAACGCCAGATCACTGAGCATTCGCGCTCCTCCGGGACCTGGCTCAGCCAGAGCACCTCGGGATATCTCTCCAGGGTCCGGATCGGCTGACTGCGAAGCTCGGTGACTGCTCGCAGGAAGCGGAAGAGCCGGATCGCTCGATCACGAGTTCCCTCTTGGTCCTCAACCGTGGGCAAGCGTACGATCGACATCTTGGAGGTCACCCCTGGCCCCATCCTGAATGACTCCCGACAGGATAGTGCTAGTCAACTCGCGCTGTTCCACTTGGCGAACTTGTTTCCTGGGCGGACCTGGGCGCCGCTACTCGGAGCGCGCAGGGCGGCTCGGGGCAGCTTGAGGTGGGTACTGGGGACGGGGTGAGGCTTGAATTCAGGGAAAAGGGCCATGACCTTCGAGCGTGGCATCGGCCCCAAGGGCTCCCCCACCCGCCGCAACCTGCCCGGGGCCGCGGCTGTCCTCCGTCCAGCCGCGACCCCGGGCCTGGGGTGCAGGTGACCTCCTCCAGCGGCGACCCCGGGCCTGGGGGTGCAGGTAACTGGGACCCGCCCACCAGCCGCGGCCCCGGGCCTGGGGTGAATTGGCCTCCGGCCGCGACCCCGGGCCTGGACGTGAGGTGGACCGGTGCAGCCGCGACCCCGGGCGGGGGTGCAGGGGACTTCGTCCAGCCGCGACCCCGGGCCCCGGGCCGGGGGGAGTCCCACCCCCCGGCCCTCGTCCCCGCATGCAAGTCTCCCTTCACAGCGCTCCTGCTGGCCAGCCGGTGGCCTCAC
>JAKAWF010000444.1:2634-3287 GCA_021817025.1 bacterium | reverse complement strand
TCCCAGCACCTCCGCCGCCGCCTTGAGTCGCAGTAATGCCATGCCACCAAGTCCTACACATCACTCATGTTCGCTTAGCAAGACACACCACTGCTACAGACCCTTACTGGGTTCGCCGGCGGCCCAACCCCGTCCAGTCCAGCTCCCGCCGCGTCGTCTCGTCCACCGGATTCGCGAGGTGCACCCCTTGGGCCGCTCGGCTTGCCGGCCGGGCGGTTCCGAGACCCTGGCCCTGATCCGCTTGGCGACCGCCTGGAGGTGCTGACGCGGCCATTAAGCTTCTAGTACCGGCGGCGGTGGTCGTCCTGTTCCGGCCGGGATTCGCGATCCATCTGCTCTGGATCCTGGTTCTCCTGTTCTTCGGTCTATGGGTTCTCCGAGTGGCCTTTCGGCCCCGACACCTGGGCTGGCTGCGGCACCTCCGCTGGTGCTCAATACCGGACGAGGGTGGCCAAGTGGTGGCGCCGGGCAGAGCCACTTCGGGAACGTTGCCTAGCAAAGGCTCGGTGCCGGCTGAAGCTGATGCAGGGGCGGTAGCGACGCGACCGCTAGATCAGCAGCGTCAATTAACCACCACCCTCTCCAGGGCCGAGCGGATGACCTCATAGCACTCGCAGGCAGCGCCTTCGAGACCGTGCCGGTCGGTGATCTCG
>JAKAWF010000444.1:0-2624 GCA_021817025.1 bacterium | reverse complement strand
TGCAGAATGCTGGCCGACAGGGTCACCGTGGCGCGCCGCGACCCCAGCATCTGAGCCAGAAACTCCTGGGTGATGAAGAACTCGTCCGCCCCCACGCGATCGTGGCTCATGAGCAGCCAGCGGGCGAGGCGCTCCTCATTGGAGTGCAAACGATTGCACGCAGCAGCCTGGGAGATCTGGCTGAAGAGGGCCTGGACGTAGCTATCCACCAGTCGGGAGAGGGGGCCCTTGGTCCCGAGCTCGGAGAGAAACGCCCCCACTTCCATCGTTAGGCAGCGGCCGGCCACCTGGGAGATGGCGCGGACCGCCAGGCTGCCCCCGAGCACCACGGGCACTCCCACCAACCCCTCGTTGCCAACCGTCGCCACCTCCACGATGGCCCCGTCCTCAAGCGGTGTGACCAGGGAGATCACTCCGTCCAAAGGGAAGTAGACAGCGTCGATCGGTTGGCCCGGCTCGAAGAGCACCGTCTTGACCTTCAGGAAAACCTCGGTCAGCCGGGGTAGCAGCCTCTCTCGCTCACTAGACGCTAGCCCGGCCAGCAGCCGGTTCTCGGTGCCCTGAATTGTGCCGCTCCCAGGTTCCACGATGGCCCGCCTCCCAAGGACCGCGCTCTGACAACGGACCTCCGGCATCCGCCAGCCAACAACGTCATCTTATCCATCGCTCCGTGGCGACCGGAGGTTCGGGAACCACCGGCTGCTCCACCTAGCGGCGCGCCAGCCTGCGGCCGCTCTCAGTAGCGATCGGAGTGTAGTTCTGCTCGAAGTGGTGGTAAAGGGCGGACTCGTCCGCCTGCGACAGCTCCTCGCCATGGAGTTCCAGGTGGGGGGCCGATCGGACCTGCTCCCTGGTCGTGTTGACCTGGAGGCCGTCAGGCCCCACTTTGACGCCGCCGAGCGGCACGAACGTGAGGTGGCGGTCAATGAAGCCTTCTTTCACGGTTCCGAATTGGGGCTCGTCGGTCTCCACGTCGACGTATACATCCTCGAGCTTCCCGATCCGCTGCCCTGAGGTGTCAAGGAGCGTCTTCCCGTGCCACTCGGCGATGTTCCAGCTGGCCTCTTCCTTCTTCTCTTCCATCTCGTTCACCTCGGTTTCCGACCCTGCTGCGATCCGGCCCCCTCAGCGGGGAGCCACCTCCTTCCCGTGAACGGCCTACCCAGTCTCGGCCCCCCGGGAGACACGCCCCGTCCGCGAGCCGTGCGGCGGGCAACCCCGGGCGACCCGGAGCGGGTCGCCGCCGCCTCCAACAAGTCACTGCCCGGACTCATCGGTACCCCCGGCGTGGCCGCGGCTGACCGCTGATCTCACTCCGTACCCGGGCCATCGCAGCCCAGCCCAGTCCGATGACGAAGAGGATGATCCCGAGGGCGCCGAGCCAGATCGCCTCGCCGACGTTGGAACCGGTCAGAGCGCCGGTGTTGGGGGTCGCCGTGGTGGCCGTCCCGCCGGTCGCCGCCGACGGCGAGGGGGAGGCGGCAGTGCAGGTCGGTTGGGTGAAGGTGTTGTCGTCCAAGCTAACCTCGCCGTTGCGCGCCAGGACCCGCCCGGCGACGGTGGCTCCGGTCTGGACGGTGGCCGAGGTCAGAGCCAGAACCGTGCCGACGAAGCTGGAATTGGTGCCCAGGGTCGCGGAACTACCGACCACCCAGAAGACGTCGCAGGCCTGGGCGCCTCCCGTCAGGGTCACCGAGCTGCTCGACGCCGTGGTCAGCGTGGACCCGGCTTGAAAGATGAAGACGGCGTTCGGGTCGCCCTGACCGTCGAGGGTGACTGTGCCGGTCAGCCCCATGCCGCTGGTGGCCTTGTACACGCCGGGGTCCAACGTCTGCCCACCGAGGTCACTGGTGACCGAAGCGGCTGGCGTACGTGCCGCGGCGTCAAGGTAGGCGGTGGTCAGATCGGCCTGGGCCTGCTGGGCCACCGCGTCCGCGCTGTGGATGGCGCCGCTGGTCACCTGTCCCGGCGGAAAGCCGGTGATCGCCGTGCCGGGATAGACGCCGACGCTCCCGGCGATGGTGGATGGCCCGGTGTTGGTCACCGCGGTCCCCGCCAGAACCGCGAACGAGGCGGCTGTCCCCAGCCCGACTGGGGCCTGCCCTGAGGCGCTGACCGCGATCAGACCGCCGGCAATCACCCAGCCGACCGCCACCGCCAAGCCCAGCCTGCCGGCCCGGGCCCTCTGGCCCACCTTGCTTCCTCGTGATTTTGACGCCGACTTCATCTCGCAACCTCCTGGCGCTGGGCTCCGGACGGTGCCGGAGACCTCGTTCCGCATCCGCGATCAGGAGACACGCCTTCATGATCTTGGACCCCAGGAACGGATTCGTCTGTCCGCCAGCGCACCAAGAGGGACGGTGCCGGCGCGGGACGGTGGTGCCGGAGACTCACGGGGCGGGCGGCGAGGTGAGGCACCCTCGCGAGCCTGAGTCAGCGGGGCCGGGTCCGGCCCACCGACCACGCCGTGTACCTGGTCCGAGCCAGGGCGGCCGCGCCCGCCAAGCCGAAGGCGGTGGAACTCAGCACCAGCACGGCCATGGGTAAGAGGGACCACGGCAGCGCCTCCTGAAGCGAGAGCGGCCGAGGCATGACCTCGAGCAGGGGCCCGGCGCCGAGCAGCC
>JAKAWF010000443.1 GCA_021817025.1 bacterium | reverse complement strand
GCAGCACAACCAGGGCATTTATCGATACTGCCTCGCCAGGCTGGCTGATCCGGCCGCCGCGGAGGACGCCACGGCCAACACCTTCATGAAGGCCTTCTCCGCCTACTCACGAGTTGCGCCGCAGTCCGACGGGGTCCGGCTCTGGCTGTTTCGGATCGCCACGAACGTGGTCAAGGACCACCATCGCCGACAGTCGCGGCGGAGGCGCCTGCTCGCAACCTTGGTCGTGGCCGTGCGCGTGGAGCCAGATCCGGAAGCCCAGGCCCTGCTCAGCGTCGAGCTCCAGAGAGTCGTCGACGCCTTGGCCGACCTTCCTTCTCGGGAGCGCCATCTGGTCGCTCTTCGGGCTGGGGCCGAACTTCCGTTTTCCGAGGTCGCGGCGCTGATACACATGAACGAGAACTCAGCTCGGGTCGCCACTCATCGAGCGCTCCAACGACTGCGCACGGCCGTGGGGGCTAACCGATGAACGACGACCTCACCTCGGAAGAGCGGTGGCTGGCGGATGTCCTCGCGGACATCAGCCGCCGACGCGGCCCCGGGCGTGGGTTCACGCCTCCTCCAAGCGGTGGCCGAAGGCGCGTGGGCACCCTGGTACTAGTGCAGACCATTGGACATGGAGGGTCAAGCGGCACGCTCGGAATGGTGCACTGCGACCTGGTAGGTAACGGGTAGGTCGGTGCCGGGGAAGGTGGCCCCGAGCTGGCTGAGGTCGGCACAGAGACCCCGGAGGGCTCGCCGGTAGATGGGGGTGTCGGGGGGATCCAGGGTGACCACGACGCCGTGGGCGGTGCTGTGGATCTCCCCGGACAGCTCGGCGAAGGAGCGCAGCAGCAGGCGGATGTCGTCCGGGTTGTGGTAGTGGGGAGCGAGTCGCTCCAGGATCCATTCCTCGGCGTTGTAGGCGGTCATCTTGATCCGGTCGATGATGGCCTTCTGCTCCAAGCGCATCACCTCCCGCCGGCCCACCTCCTGCAAGGGTACGTGGGTGGCCAGAGCGGAGCGCTGGGCGAGGAGGGCCGCAACCTCCGCCTCCAGCTCGCGCATCTGCCCCACCTGCCCCTTCTGGGCCACCTTGAGGCCGTGAGCGGTGCGGTGGGAGTCCCGGGGCTCGTCCAGCACCGCCTGGCCCAGCTCCGAGCGCAGCTTGGCCAGCTCCTGGCGCTTCCCCTTGAGCTCGCGGTCCACCTGCTGGCGCTCGGGGTTGGGGACCAGCTGGCTGCCATCCGCCTCCTGGTAGGAGTAGCCCAGCAACTGGCCCAGCCCCATATGCTCCCCCATGTACTTGAAGAAGTTCTCCTGCCGCCAGCGAGCGAACATGAGCACCGCGACCCGGGCCGCCGGCAGCTCCGTCAAGCTGGTCAAGATCGGCGTCTGGTGGCCGCTCTTGGTGCGCACCACGATCCGCCGCCAGGGTCCGCTCCCGGCCACCGTCACCTGGTCCTCGGCGATCCAAAGGCGTACCTTCTTGCCTTCGAACCTGGTCTCGCGGCGGGAGAAGAGCTCTTGGGGCAGGTTCGGATCGCCCTGCTGGTAGGTGATGAAGTCGAGCTTCTCCTTCCTCAGCCAGCTGAACAGCTTGCCGTCGTACCCGCCCCGGTCGAAGATCACCGTGAAGGAGCGGTCCCCCAGGACGGTGCGCACCGCCTTGACCACTTTGGGCATGGCCTTGGCCAGGGTGACGTTGGCCTCCTCGGTCACGAACAGCAGCGGCCTTCCCTGCAGGTCGTTGACGAAGTGGGTCAGCATCCCCGGCAGCGGCCGCCGGCGCTGGGTGTTCCAGCACTCCGCCAGCTTGCGCCGGCCCGAGTACATCTTCATGTGGGAATCCACATACAGGTAGGCGGTGGCCACCACCGCCTGCTCCACCCAGCGCTTGACCAGCAGCTCCTGGAAGCGGCCGGCGCCATCCTGCTGGACCAGCTCGGCCAATTTGCGCCGCAGCGTCTTCACCGCCGGGGCCCGGCCCGCCCCGATCACCGGTCCGAACTCGAAGCGGCGCAGGTGCTTGGCCGCCTCCACCGTGGTCCGGCTCAGCAGGGTGAGGAAGAACAGGGTCAGGGTCACCGCCCGGACCCCGAAGAGCTCCGAGTTGGGCAGCCGGAAGCTCTTCCGGGCGGCTTCCACCAGGCCCAGGGCCTGCAGGGCCGGGTAGTAGAGCGCAGTTCCCATGTACCGGCCCCGCGCCGCCTCCGGGACCACCGCCGGGGGCTCGAAGGCGGGGAGCGTCTCCTGCTCTTCCGCCGCTGGGGCCACCAGCGGCAGGGCCTTCGAGTCCGAGGAAGCCGCTTCCGGATCTGCTGCTGGCAGTCCGTCTGACGCTGAGGAGCAGTCATCCTGCAGCGGCATCTCTACTTGGCGGGCGGTCGCCTGCCCCCGCAACTGGCGGATGTACACCGGGCTGAGCCGCACCCCCGCCTTCTCGAGCACCAGCCGGCTCACCTGAGCGGAGGAGAGCTTGCTGTTTCCGAGGACGATCTCGCGGACCTCCGGGGTGACCTTGTGGGGACCCTTGGGACCGCGCTTGGCCGGCACCACCGCCCCAATGCCTCCTACTTCCAGGCGCTGCTGGACGCGTGCCACAGTGTTGCGGTGGACCCCAAAGGCACGCCCGATCTCGGTCCTGCTGGCACCACCGACAGCGGCCAGCACTGCCATTACGTAGGCCGTCTCGCCCCGGTCATGGGGATTGAAGAGGTGGATAGGCATCGACCCGGCCAGGACTACTACCTGCTGCTCTTCCCGGAGCAGGGTGTAGTGCCGACCGAAACGGGTCCCGGGGACGGGCTCCAGATGGATCAGGGCCGGCTGGTCGGGGCTCGTTGCTGCAGTGTCGATCTCAGCAGTATAGCACTACCAGGGCCGTACTGCAACTCTAATTATCAGCAGCCACCGCATCCGGATGTCCAGTGGTCTGTAGTGGGGGTCCTGTCCGCAGCCCTGGTGTCTGCCGCGATCCTGCTACCGCGGACCTTCTTCTCCTCGCCGAATCACCCGCAGCAGCCCCTCACCGGTGGCCAGCCCTCATTCTGTCAAGTGCCTCTGCCCAGGCAATGGCTAGCAGAACTCGCCGGGAACCGAACCCCCGTCTCAGGGGTGAGCTCAGTACCGCTGGCGTTCGCCATTGGGCCCGGTGGCGGAAGTTACTTCGCCGAATATTACTCGCCCGCCTGGTCAGGGGTCGTCGAAGTGGCGCGGGGCAGTGGTGCCATGCGGCACATCTTTCGGTTCCCCTCTTCCCAGTACGCGGTGGTGTCGGGCGCCTTTGATGGGCGCTGGCTTGTATGGAC
>JAKAWF010000442.1 GCA_021817025.1 bacterium | reverse complement strand
TGGCGATCATGAAGAGCTGGTTGGCGGTGGCGAACTTGATGTAGCGCCAGGTGTTGGTGAAGAGCTTGGCCAGCTCGGCCTCCTCCGGCTCCAGCTCGACGATCTTGTCGGTGAGCTTGGAGAAGAGCTCGGCGGCACGGCGGCGCACCGGCTCGGCGCGGGCGGCCACGATTTGGGGGAGGGAGTACAACTCGGTCATCGCCTTACCCTCCGCGATCCGCTCGGGGCAGAAGGCCACGTCGAGGGAGAGCCCCAGGGATCTCAGCCGGCTCTCGACCATGGCCGTAACCCCCGGGTAGAGCGTGCTCCGAAGCACCAGGAGCTGGCCGTCCCGCAGGTGTGGGGCCAGATCTGCCACCTGGCGGGGGACATCTAGGGCCTCCGGGTTGAGGTGCTTGTCGATCGGAGTCCCGATCACGACCACCACCGAGGAGGTGTCCGACAGCACCGCTGGGTCAGTCGTCGCCATGAGCCTCCCGGCATCCAGGACCCTTTTGAGGACGCCTTTCGCCCCAGGCTCATCGAATGGGAGTTGGCCACCGTTGATGGCCGCCACGGCGGTCGCGGAAATGTCGGAAACCGCAACTCTGAGGCCACTGTCTGCGAAGGCAATGCTCAGAGGGAGCCCGACATGCCCTCCCCCGCCCACTACTGCGACGTCAAACCGGTCCAATTCGTGTCCATTCTACTGAGGGGTTGTCGAGGGTCCAGCGCGCCGGTTCGCCGGGGTCTTGTGTTGACACGGGGCGGCAGGGTCACGACCTGCGCTCCCTGACCCGGCCCGCTGTGGGCGACCATGTGCGCCCGGGGACCAGAGCGGGGCCGTAGCCCGAGGTCAAGGCGCGGCGGGAGGACCACGGCTCCGTGCCGGGCCGCGCCGCGCAGGTGCAAGGATCGGGCCAGCTTCCCACTTCCGACTCCCGGCGGATCACCCACCGCGGCCTGCTCATACGGCCCTCGCGAAGACCCCTCCCGCCCCTCGACCTTCGCCTCTCCGCGACGCCTCCGCCAGCCGCCCGTCGCCCCGTGAAGGAGGGTGCCCCGAGCCGCTGCACCGCCAGCACTCCCAACGGACCGTGGCTTGGCACGCCGGGATACGACGGTGACCGCGGTCGCTCGGGTATGGCAGGCGCGGCTCGCCGTCGCCGCGAGCAAGTACGATCGCCGCAAGTGCCCGTACGCAGACGTACAACCGTCACCTCCGGCC
Organism: bacterium; assembly: GCA_021817025.1. The sequence goes on along the minus strand of JAKAWF010000442.1, from coordinate 2,084 downwards.
GTCCGTCCCTACCCGCCCGGGGCGCCCGCGCGGCCAGGTGGCGGCCTTGAACCTTCCTGCTGTCTACGGGCGGATCACATCCGCACTGGCCCGAGGGGGCTGGTCACTCGCGACGCTGGCCTCGGCGGGGGTGGTTTGGGGTGGCACCCGAGTCGATTTTGGCCAGGCGCCAGCTCTCCTCAAGAGCGCCGCCCTGGCTGGGCTCGCGCCCGCTTCCCTCTACCTGGCCCTGGTTCCAGGGTTCGCCGCTCTCTCCCTAATTGCCACCCGACGGCGCGACCTCGGCCCCGCGGCCACTTTCGGGATCATCGTGACCGCGGCGGGGGCCGCCGGCCTGGCGACGTTTTGGGCCTGGTTTGCCAACCCACAATTCGGCACCGGCGTGTCCTTGGGGCTTTTGGGCGCTTCCAGCATCACGCTGTCTGCGTTTGGCTTGGGGTCCAGCGTCGGCCGCCTCCAGCTCTACTGGCCGCTGGCGACCGCGGCCGCGGTGGAGTTGATCTACCTCGGGCTGGCCTTCGCCCAGGGTGGACTGAGCGGCCAATCGGACGCCGCCACCCAGAGCATCGCCGTGCGGTTCTGGGTGGCCCCCGACAACAAGATCCCCTTCATCGTCGCCAACCTTCTCGCAGCCCACCATTCCCTGGCCGGATACCTGTTCGGCGGGTGGCAGACGTCCGACCGACCCCCGCTCCAATCGGGTCTCGCGCTTCTGGAGTATCCCCTCTTCGGGAACCGGGACCTGGGCTACCAGGTCTTGGCCACGGGCTTGCAGATGCTCTGGCTACCAGCGCTCTGGGTGCTGTTCCAGGCGTTGGGATTCAGCCATCGCCGGATCATCGTCCCGGTGCTGATCACCGCCACCACCGGTGCCGTCTTCGTCAATTCCATCTACGTGTGGCCCAAGATGCTCGCGGGAGCGCTGATGCTGGCGGCCCTGGCGGCGCTCGTCAGCCGTAGCCCAGGAGATCGGCGGTTCGGCTCGATACTCATCGCGTCCTCGGCCTCCATTCTGGCCTTCCTCAGCCACGGCAGCGCCGCATTCACCATCATCGGCCTGGCGCCATTGATAGCCATCGCGGTCTTCCGTCACCGTGCCTGGTTCGAAGTTGGGGTCGCGGCCGTCGTGGGGCTCGCCCTGTACCTGCCTTGGTTCGTCTTCCAGCGGCTCGTGGACCCGCCCGGCGACCGCCTTCTGTACTGGCAGTTGGCTGGCTTGACAAGCACCTCCGCTACGCGCCAGCCCTTCCTCCAGGCCCTGCTGGATCAGTACCGTGCGGCCGGCCCAGTCGGCGTTCTCCTCGACAAGGCCGGCAACATCGCTGGGCTGATCGCGCGCCCCGATCTCTGGGTTCACAGTGCAGCCGATCCGGCCTGGACTCAGAACTTCCTTGGCTTGGCCCGCGTGGCGCAACTCACGGATCCGCTCTGCGCTGCGGGACCGCTGGTCTTAGGCTTGTTCGTGCTCGTGCGCCGGCGGCGGCGGCAGAGCTTGGCGCCCCTGCTTCCCGTGGTCTGGTTCGCCGGCCTGTCGGCCGCGGCCTGGGTCCTAGTTCAGTTCGGCTCCCGGGATGCGGCCTCGATAATAAGTCAGGGGCCGTACGCGATCCTGGTGCTCCTGCTGGGGGGTCTCGCCCTGTCTGTCACCTACCTCCCGTGGAGGTATGCGACGCTCCTCGTCGGCATCAGCTTGGCGTGGTTCATCGTCGAGTGGCTTCCTGGCGCTTCCCTTGTCCCTGCCATTGGCCAGCTTCCCGGAACTGGGGCCGTGGAGAAGGCTATGGTCCTCGTCAGCCTACTGGGCGTGGCGGGCGTGGGAGGAGCGCTCTACGGCACATTGCGACCTGGTGCGGTCGATCAGTCGGCCGAATAGCGTCTGGTGAAGTGCTCCCGATCCAAGCCGGCGGAGAAGGACAACCGGCGGCGGTTCGGAGGTGGAGCGACACCACGTCGCGCGTCGCCGGCGGGCCGACCGGTGGAAGCACTGTGGGGCGCCCCAGCGATGGGTAGAGCCGCCAGGCGGGCCGTGGGCGAGTCCCCGGAAGTTGTTGGAGTTGGGGGGCGGCGCCGGCGAGGATGGCCCT
>JAKAWF010000041.1 GCA_021817025.1 bacterium | reverse complement strand
GAACCAGCAGAGGCTACCGCGACCGCCGCCAGGGTCCGTGATGCCCTGAGGAAGTCCCACTCCCTGGGGGGCCAGGAAGTGGTGGTGGGCGCCAGCATCGGGATCGCGATCAACTTCCGGGAGACCGCCGGTCTGGAGACGCTGCTGGGGGAGGCCGACACCGCCATGTACCAGGCGAAGGCCGCCGGCGGCGATTGCTCCCGAGTGTTCCAGGCCAGCTGAGGCAGGCAGGCTGCGACCCGGGACCGGCCATTCCTTTGTCCCGGCACAGGGGCGCCCCTCCGGCGAACATGAGGCCTCCTCCGGAGGCGATCTGCTCCAGCTCTGGTGCGGCGATATCGGCTCCGGGTTCGGGCGCGGTGGGCTCCGGCTTTGCTGAGAAGGCTCCCATGATGCATGATCGCGCGGGAGGCCACCGCCGGGCCTCCACGGACAGGGGAGCGTCCCTTCCCCCGGCCGGGAGCCCAGCGGGGGACCGGGGTCCGCCGCCACCGGCCACTAGACTCTGGCCATGGTGGAGAGCCGAAGCTGAACCTCGCCTGGCGGCTGCAAGACCTGCCGGCGGCGGACCTGGAAGCGCTGCTGCTGCGCCGGCCGGAGGCGGTCGAGCTGCTGGTGGCCGGGGAGCCCGGATGGAACCGGCTGGCCTCGGTGCTGGCCCGGCCGATCCACGTGGCCGCCGCCTTCGACTCGCTCAACCTCTTCCTCAGGCAGGTGGTGGAGCTGGCGGCCTTCACCGGGGGCCGGCTGGGCCCGGCCGAGGCGGCCTCGGAGGGCCTCGAGGCGTCGCACCTGCTGGCGGCGGCCCATGAGCTCAGCCGCTGGGGGCTGGCCTTCCTGGATCCCGACGGCGCGCTGGCGCTGCTGCCGGAGCTGCGCCGGCTGATCTGGGACCCCGGCAACCTGGGGCCGCGGGCGGAGCCCTTGCTGGCCGAGCAGACGGTCGAGGTGCTCCGGCCGATGGCGGCGAATCTGGGTTTGGGGGGCGCCTCGTCGCCCAAGCGCAAGGCCGAGCTGGTGGCGGCGATCGTGGTCCGAATGTCCGACCCGGCCGTGGCCGGCCAGCTGGTCAGCCAGGCTCCCCCGCAGGCCCGGGTGGCCTTTGACAGGCTCCGCGGTCGCGGCGGCCAAGCCAGCGCCGCGGCGCTGGCCAGCGCCCGCGACGACTGGTCCTGGCGGTGGCACCCGGAGCGGGCCGAGGACGGGCCCTGGTGGCTGGTGGGCCACGGACTGGCCCTCCCGCTGCAGCCGGACCAGGGCCAGCTGGTGATCCCGGCCGAGGTCGAGCACGCGCTGCGCGGCCGACTCTTCACCCGCTGGGAGCCGGTCGGGCCCGCCGTCTCCACCACCGCCCTGCCGGAGGTGCGGCACCCTCTGGAGCTGGTGGCGGCGGTGACCTCGATGGTCCAGGACCTGCGGGCGGAGCCGGCCCCGGCACTGCAGCAGGGCGGCCTTCCCAAGCGCGTGATCAAGCGCCTGGCGAAGCGCCTGAACGAGGACGAGGAGGCGGTGGAGCAGCTGGTGAGGCTGGCCTTCGCGGTCGGGCTGTTGGCCGAGGTCGAGGTCGTGCCCGAGAGGCTCAGCCGCTCGCGCCGCAATCCCCACGTGATCCAGTCCCGCCAGGCGGTCGTCAGCGTGACCGCCAGGGCCGAGGAGTGGGAGGAGAGCTCGGAACCGGAGCGCTGGGTGGAGCTGGTGCGCCGGGTCCTGCTCGGTTCGCCCAGCGGCCTGGATGTGCCAGCGCGCCAGCACCAGACCAGCCGGATCCTGCAGTTCCTGGCCGAGCTGCCCCCGGACCAAGGCGCACCAGCCACCGGTCTGGCGCCCTGTCTGCACTGGCGGAACCCGGCTCTCTTTGCCAGCGTGAGCGCGGCCGAGCGCGATCTGATGACTCTGGGGGCGGCCCTCGCCTGGCTGGGAGCCGGCGGCGCGGATCCAACCATCGGCCTGAACGCGGCCGGTCGCCTGGCGGCGGTGGCGGCGGCGCCGGATCCGGACGCCCTCCACCTGGCCTTCCCGGCGGCGGTGGAGACCTGCACGGTGACCGCCGACCATCGGGTGGTGGTGGCGGGTCCCCCCAGCCCCGCCCTCAGCCGCTTCCTCGGTCGCGTAGCGCACCCCGAGTCGGTCCACCCCGCCCGCGTCTACCGGCTCGACGAGGCGTCGCTGCGGCGGGGGCTGGACGGCGGTTTGACCGCAGCCGAGATGCGGGCGGGATTCAGCCGCCACTGCCTTGCCGGGCTGCCCCAGAACGTGGCCGCGATGGTTGACGACGTGATCCGGCGCCACGGCCGGCTGCGCGTCGGTCCGGCCGCCGTCTACGTGGTCGCGGAGGACCCGGCCGAAATCGAGGCGCTCGCCCAGGGGCGCGCGCTCCGGCCGCTGCTGGTGCGCAGGCTGGCCCCGACCGTGGTCGTGGTCGAGGCCAAGAGCCCGGACCAGGTGCTCGGAATGCTGCGCAAGGCGGGGTTGATGCCGGTGGCGGAGACCCCGGCCCCGGAGCCCTCCGGGCCGACCTGGTCCATGCCTCCGCCTTCCACCCTCGTCCCCAGGGTGGCCTCCGCCCCGATCGGCCGCCGCGCAGAGGGGCCGCAACGGGCCTTCGATCTGGCTCGGGCCCTGTGCCTGAGCCCACGGCTCGACGGCAGAGAGCCCGCCGAGGGTGCCGCCGAGGCCCGTCCGGTGATCGAGATCCTGCGAGAGGCGGTGCGGCGGCGGCAGGCGGTCGCAATCGGTTACCAGCGGGTCGGGGCGACCACCCTGAGCGTGGTGAGACTACGTCCGTACAGTGCCGAAGGGGGCTTCCTCCACGGCTTCGACGCCGCGATCGGCACCATAGCGAGCCTGGACATGCGCCGGGTGGTCTGGGCCGAGGAGATCGACGAGACTGCCGTCAGCCGCGCGGAGCACCTGCGGTCGAGTCTCGCTGGCGACGCCTGGGGGCTGGAGGACGAGTTCCTCCTCGAGTTCGCCGACGGGGAGGGCTGAGGCCATCGCCGAGGGACCTCTGATCGTCCAGTCGGACCGGACCCTGCTCCTGGATGCGGACCACCAGGAGGCCGCGGCATGCCGGGCCGCGATCGCGCCCTTCGCCGAGTTGGAGCGCAGCCCCGAGCACTTCCACACCTACCGGCTCACCCCGCTGTCGCTCTGGAACGCCCGCGCGTCCGGGCTGAGCTCCGAGCAGATGCTGGCGGCCCTCGACCGTTTCTCCCGCTACCCGGTGCCGGCCTCGGTGCGCACCGAGATCCTCGACCAGGCGGCTCGGTACGGACGCCTGCGTCTGGAGCTGGGCCCCGATGGACTCATCCTGAGGGCGGCCGAGCCCGTGATCCTGGAGGAGGTCCGCCGGTCGGCGCAGGTCGCCAAATTGCTGGGAGCCAGGCTCAGCCCGCACGAGTTCGCGGTGGAGCCGCTCGCGCGCGGCCGCCTCAAGCAGGCGCTGACCCGGGCGGGGTGGCCCCCTGAGGACCTGGCCGGCTACACCCCGGGGGCGCCTCTGGAGCTCGTGATCCGTCCCCAGACCGTGGACGGTGAGCCGTTCACGCTGCGCGGGTACCAGAGGGAGGCCGTCGAGTCGTTCTGGGCGGGGGGAGCCAACGACGGCGGCAGCGGGGTCCTGGTGCTCCCGTGCGGCGCCGGCAAGACCCTGATCGGGGTGGGGGTGATGGAGAGGGCCGGGACCAGGACCCTGATCCTCACCACCAGCGTGGTGGCGGTCAGGCAGTGGCGTGACGAGCTCCTGCGCCGGACCGGCCTCGGCCCCGACCAGGTGGGGGAGTACTCAGGGCAGGAGAAGTCGCCCCGAGCGGTCACCATCGCCACCTATCAGGTCCTCACCCATCGTGACCACCGGTCGGACAAGGACCGTCTGGAGAGCTACCCGCACCTGGAGTTGCTGGGGCGCGAGGACTGGGGGCTGGTGATCTACGACGAGGTCCACCTCCTGCCGGCCCCGGTGTTCCGGATGACAGCTGAGATCCAGTCCAAGCGGAGGCTTGGTCTCACCGCCACCCTGATCCGCGAGGACGGCCGCGAGGACGACGTCTTCAGCCTCATCGGGCCCAAGCGCTACGACGCTCCCTGGCGGGAGCTGGAGGCGGCGGGCTGGATCGCCCCGGCGGTCTGCCTCGAGATCCGGATCCCGATGACCGGCGAGCAGCGCATGGCCTACGCGGTGGCCGAGCCCAACGAGCGCTACCGGCTGGCGGCCACTCTGCCGCAGAAGCTGGGCTTGGTCGAAGAGCTCTGCCGCCGCCACCAGCAGGACCGGGTCCTGGTCATCGGGCAGTACCTGGATCAGCTCAGGGAGCTTGCCGACCAGCTCGAGGCGCCGCTCCTCACCGGCGCCACCGGGGCGGCCCAGAGGGAACGCCTCTACGCGGCCTTCCGCGAGGGCGAGATCCGCCTCTTGATCGTCTCCAAGGTGGCCAACTTCGCCGTCGACCTGCCCGAGGCGAATGTGGCGATCCAGATCTCCGGGGCGTTCGGATCCCGTCAGGAGGAGGCGCAGCGGCTGGGCCGGGTGCTGCGCCCCAAGGCTGATGGCGGCCAGGCCTGGTTCTACAGCCTGGTCACGCGCGAGACCAAGGACCAGGAGTACGCCGCCCATCGCCAGCTGTTCCTGGCCGAGCAGGGCTACCGCTACGAGATCCGCGACCAGTCGGAGTTTGTCGTCCCGGGCTCGGTCGCCGCCGCCGACTGAGCGGGGGACGAACCCGCCAGTTCTTCAGCCCGGGGTTGGGCGCGGCCGCCTCAGCCCACCGGCAAGCGGGGAGCGGAGGGCATCTCCGGGGAGCTGACCGTCTGGAAGTTGACCTGGCTTATCTGCCCCGCCAGCGCGGCCGCCAGAGCCTCGAAGATCTGGGCCTGGGGCGTGTGCGGCTGGGCCAGCACCAGCGGCCGTCCCGCGCCGCCTCCGATTCGAACCGCCGGGTCCAGGGGGATCTCGCCGAGGAAGGGGAGCCCGCGCGCCTGGGCCAGCTCCCGGCCACCGCCCTTGCTGAAGACGTCGGTCGTCTCGCCGCAGTGGGGGCAGACGAATCCGCTCATGTTCTCGATCACCCCCAGCACCGGCACCCGCAGCTGCTGGAACATCACGATCCCCCGCCCCACGTCGGCCAGGGAGACGTCCTGGGGGGTGGTGACGATGACCGCGCCGGTGAGGGGTATCGACTGGGCCAGGGTCAGCTGGACGTCGCCGGTGCCCGGAGGCAGGTCGCAGACCAGGTAATCCAGCTCCCCCCATTCGACCTCGAAGAGAAACTGGCGCAGCGCTCCGGCCAGCATCGGGCCGCGCCAGATCACAGGCTTGTCCGGATCGATGATGGTGCCGATGGAGGCGACCTCCAGGCCCTCCTTTCGGAGCGGGATCATCCTTCCGTCGCGTGACGAGGGGCGCTCGTCCAGCCCCAGCATGATGGGCACATTGGGCCCGTAGATGTCGGCGTCGAGCAGGCCCACCCGGGCCCCGGTGCGCAGCAGCGCGAAGGCCAGGTTCACCGCCACCGTGGTCTTCCCCACGCCTCCCTTGCCGGCGCTCACGGCGACCGTGTTGCGCACGCCCGGGATGTCCTGGCGGCCGGTCACACCCTTGGTCCGCGAGACATCCGAGTCCCACTCCAGCTCGACCCGCTCCACGCCCTCGACCCGGCCCACGACCGCGGCGGCGATCTCACCCTCGATGCGGTCCTTCAACGGGCAGGCCGGTGTGGTCAGGACCACCCTCAGCCTGACCGTGGTCCCGTCCAGGCGGAGGTTCTTCAGCATCCCCAGCTGCATCATCGGTCGGTGCAGCTCAGGGTCCTGAACTTTCGCCAGGGCGTCCTCGATGGCCGCCAGCTGCTTGCGCTCGTCCACTAACGACTCACTTCCGCAAAGATCATACCTGGCACCGGGTCCTGCCCCGCTTCCGGGGTCCGGTTCACGACCTGATGTTGCAATAGCCGCCAACAGCTATGATCAGGCGGCTGTGAGCGGACTTGAAGTGCTGCGTGAGCAGGGCAAGAGGCTGACCCCCCAGCGGCGGCTGGTCTACGCCGCTTTGCTGGAGAGCCCCGGGCACGCCACCGCCGACGAGCTCTGCAACGGCATCTCCCGGAAGGTGCCCGGCTTCCAGCGCACGACCGTGTACCGGACCCTGGACCTGCTGGTCGAGCAGGGGCTTGCCCGCAAGCTCCAGCTCGGCCACGTCAACGCCTACGAAGCGGTCCAGGACGGCAGCGAGTCCCACCAGCATCTGGTCTGCGACCGGTGTGGGGGGACCTTCGACGTCAGCGCGCCCGAGGTCCCGGAGTGGGTGGACCAGGCGGCCAGGCTCATCTCATTCGCCGTGGACAGGGTGGACCTGGTGGGGCACGGCAGCTGCGCCCACTGCGCTCAGCCGCGGTAGCCGCCGGGTAGGGGCCCCTTCGGAACCACCCGGGATCGCCGATCCGACCCGGCCGGAGCGGCGGGGCGCAAGCCAACGCCTGGGCGAGTGCGGTCATCGTCCAAGGGTCGGCTCTCCGGCGAAAGGTGTAGTATAAGCTACAGTTAGATGTGGTGATCGCTGCATCTGGTACCTCTGCTGATGAGCCGGCCAGGGCCGGTTCGCCAGCCCTAATGACTGGGAGCATCGAATGCAACGCCTGGAGACCGTACGCCGCCCGGCTGAACTGAAGGCGAAAGCGGAGCCGGGGCCGGCCCGGCGGGGGGCGCAGTCTCACGACCAGCTCCTGCTCTGGGTCGCATCGGTAGCCCAGCTGATGGTGGTCCTGGACATCTTCGTGGTCAACGTGGCCCTCCCCTCCATCCGGGATCAGCTCGGCTTCAGCCCATCCGGCCTCCAGTGGGTGCTCAACGCCTACACCATCACCTTCGCGGGGTTCCTCCTGTTCGGTGGTCGCCTGAGCGATCTGCTCGGTCGGCGCCGGGTCTTCCTGGCCGCCCTGGGCCTCTTCGCGGTCGCCAGCCTGGCGGGCGGGCTGGCCCCTGACCAGGCCACCCTGATCGCCGCCAGGGCCCTCCAGGGAGTCGCCGCGGCGGTGCTGTCGCCGGCCAGCCTCACCCTCTTGACGACGACCTTCCTCGACTCTCGGGCGCGGACTCGCGCGATCGGGATCTGGACCGCCATGGGGGGTGTTGGCGGGGCCGGGGGCGTGCTCGTGGGCGGGATCATCACGGAACTGGTCTCCTGGCGCTGGGTGCTGCTCGTCAACATCCCCATCGGGGTGCTGCTGCTCGGGCTGGCCTGGTTCGTGGTCTCGGAGCGGAAGGCTCTGGGCGCCTCCGTCCGCGACCTGGACCTGACCGGGGCGCTGCTGGTCACGGTGGGCCTCGGGGCGCTGGTGTATGGAGTCATCGAGGGGGCTGCGGCCGGCTGGACTTCGATCCAGGCCCTGGGGGGCCTGGGCGGCGCCGTCGTCCTCATGGTTGGGTTCTGGCTCCAGGAGCGCTGGGTGGCTCGCCGCCCGCTGCTCCCCTTCGGGCTGGTCCGGAAGCGCTCGGTCGCCGTCGCCAACCTGGTCATGATCCTGGTGGGAGCCGGCGTCTTTCCCACCTTCTACTTCCTGTCCCTGTACTTCCAGCAGGTGCTGGGCTACTCCCCGCTTCAGGCGGGGCTGGCCTTCATCCCCCAAACTCTGGGGATCGTGCTCGGGGCCCAGCTGGCCGGCCGGCTGGTGCACAGGGTCGGCCCCAGGGTCCTGGCCGTGGCGGGGCCAGCCCTCGCCGCCGGGGGCCTGGCCTGGCTGGCCCTCCTGGGACCGCACAGCGACTACCTGACCAGCATCATGGTGCCCAGCGTGCTGGCCACCATCGGCGGGGGCATGGCGTTCACCGCCCTGGCCGTGGTCGCCATCTCGGAGGCCGGCGCCCAGGACGCCGGTTTGGCCTCGGGCCTGATCAACGACGCTCGCCAGATCGGCGCCGCCGTCGGGCTGGCGGTGCTGGCGACGGTGGCGGCGGACCAGACTGCGGGTGCTCTCCATGGCGGACCGGCGGGGTTGCTGCCCGCGGCCATGACCTCCGGCTACACGACCGCGTTCGCGGTGGCCGCGGGGACCGCTCTGGTGGCCATGCTGGTCGGGCTGGCGATCCCAGGCAGAGGGACGGTCCCGAGCCGGCAGGCGGCAGCGGGAGGCCGGTCCCCTCTGAATCTGACGGGCTCTGGGTGGCGGCGTCGATCCAGCGCCCGGTTGGGCTGGTTCCGATCGGGCTGAGGCGAGGGGCCGGCACCCCGGGGAGGGCCGGCTCCGAGACGGCCGTCAGCTGTTGGCTGGCACCGCCGGCTCGATCGGCGGCCCGGCGGTCGCCCACACCAGAAGCGAGATGTCGTGGCGCTGGTCCAGGTCGCTGCCGCCCAGCCGCTCCCGGCGTTCCAACCGCTCCACCTCGAGCCTTGCCGGGAGCACGGCCGAGATCCGTTCCGCGGTGTACAGGCGGTCGGCCGCCTGCGGCCCGTGATGGCCGAGGTTGTCCAGGTGGTGGCCGACCAGGAAGAGGTGGCCGCCCGGGGGCAGGGCGTCGGTGGCCAGTTCCAGCACCCGAGCCAGCACCGCGGTCTCGAAGTGCAGGTTGGCCATGACCACCAGGTCGTAGGCGCCGCCTGGGAGCTGGTACTCCAGCATGTCGGCCTGCACCCACTCCACTTCCAGCGCTTGGCCCCGAGCCTGCTCGCGAGCCCTGGCGAGCCCGACCGCCGAGCCGTCGATCCCGGTCACATCCCAGCCCTGGCGGGCGAGCCAGAGCGCGTTGCGGCCGCCGCCGCAACCCAGGTCCAGGGCCTTGCCCGGCTCCAGCGCGCCGGCCAGCTCCACCAGCAGGGGATCGGGCTCGGTTGACCACTGGTGCTCGGCGTGAAGGCGGTCCCACTCTGATGGCTGGCCGCCGCTGGCGGCCTCCGGCCCGGACCTCGCGTCAGTCCCCATCTCTCTCACCCCCTGAGGTGCCGGTGAGACCCAGCGCACCCTCCAGGCTCTCCAGAGCCTGCTCCAAGCGACCGTACTGGGCCCGGCCGAGAACTCCCGCCAGCCACTCCTCGTGCAGCTGCGCTCGGCCTTCGACCTCGGCGGTGAGATCGCGTCCGGCCTGGGTGAGCCGCAGGCACCGGGTGCGCCGGTCGGAGGGATCGAGGCTGCTGGTGACCAGGCCGCGCGCCTCCAGCGCGTCCGCGACATGCTTGACGTTCATGGGGTCGGTCCCGATGTCCCGCGCCGCGGCTCGGACTCCGAGCCCTGGCCGCTCCGCCAGCGCTCTCAGCACTGCGGCTTGGGGTGGGGCCAGTTCCAGGTCTGCGATCCGGGCCGCCCAAGTGGCGCGGAGTCTTCTTTGGCTACGGCCGAAACGGAAGCCCAGGCCGGCGTGCAGAGACATCGCCCTCGGCGCCGCTGCGCCGACGGGGACTGGGGCTTCAGCCGTGGGGCCGGTGGGCTGGGGCAAGGCCTTCCTCCATTGGCTCCTCGTCGAGCAGCCGACTCAGAACCTCGATCCCGAGGCTGTAGGCCGGCATGCCCGCCGTGATCAGGGCGAGCTCGGCCACCCCGGTCAGCTCGGCCAGGCTCGCGCCGGCGCGGCGGGCCGCCCGGGCGTGCAGCCCGGCGGGGCCGCCGCGCCCGAGGGCCAGCAGCTGCGCGAAATGCGCTAGCTGGCCCACCTTGCGTCCCAGCGGGTTGTCCATGATCAGCTCTCGGCGCATCGACTCGATCGCCTCCACCGCGCCCTGGCGGCCGGCCCTCTCGGCCAGGAGCAGGCGGGCTTCGATGGCGGCCGGCACCGCTCCGGTGAGGTCGGTGTAGGACTGGCGTATCCGCTGCCACGACTCCGGCGGCTGGTTGGGACCGGTCTCGGGGCTCATGGCCTGACCCTGGCCAAAGACGCGCGCACATCCGCGAGGGCGTCTGGCGGGAACTCCTGGGCCCCGCCGAGGGTGTCCGCCCCCAGCTCCGCGGCGGCCGCCTCCTCGAGCACGGTCACCAGCGCCGCCGCAGCCTGGGGACTCCTGCCGAAGACCAGCACGCCGTGGTTGCCCAGCAGGACCGCCTGGGTCGCGGGATGCTCCCGGATGGCGTCCAGAATGCCGCCCACCGACCTCTCCGAGCCCCGGGGCGCCCAGGGCACCACCGGCACCTCGGCCGCCTGCCCGAACCGCAGCAGCGCCTCGTAACGGCAGGGGAGCGGGCGGTTGGCCAGGGCGAACGCGAGCAGGCTGGGCGAATGGGTGTGGATGATGCCACCCACCTCGGGCCGGGCCAGGTAGACCTTCGCATGCATGTCGACGATCTCGGCATTGGTGGGATCCAGATGGCCCTCGAGGACCGTCCCGTCCAGCCGCACCCGGGCCAGCCCTTCCGGACCCAGGTCCCGAACCGCGCCGGAAATGGTCAGCAGCATCTCATCATCCGCCAGGCGGGCCGAGAGATTGGCGTGGCCGGTGTGGGACATCACCTGATTGCGGAAGAGCGTCGCGGCCGCCTCCACGACGGCTTGGCGGGCCGGGATCTGGGAGTCGGTGGGAGCACTCATGGGGCTTTACCTCGTCTGGGATCGGGTGTTCACTCCGGTCGGCCGACGCGACTCGGGGTAACCGTAGCATTTACTACAATATACCAAGCGGCGAGCCAGGTCAAGCGGGTGCCGCCCGAGGCCTGAGACAGGAGAGCGGGGTCTGGGGCTGGGCAATTCCCATGCTCGCCAGCACTGCAACTACTCATGGCACTGACCCCCCACCAGCTACATCAGACAGAGGCAACAGCCATCTATTAGCCACCGCCATTGCTGCGGCGTCCTGTCTGCCGGCCGGCGCCGGTGGGCACCCTGGCCGGCCACTGGGGCGCGACGAGCTCTCCCGCTCGATGCTCCTGCGGTCCCGGCACCGCTACCAGGGATCGGAGCGGGCGCCGGGAGCCCCTCCGCAGAGGCGAGCTTCGCCACCCCAACCTTCTCGCGCCGGCGCAGCCATCTCCCAAGGGGTGGGTGCGGGATCGGCTGCGGCAAGAGTCCCGCCGGGACCGGTGACCGCGACGACCGGATGGTGCGACCCTGCCCCCCCACCCAGCTCCTGGGAGCGGGCTCGACGCTGGGCACTTCACCAGCCAAGGTCGGATTCTCCGCCGGCGAGGTGGGCACGCACCGGAGCCCGAATTCCGCTGGGGAAGAGGCGGTCGAGCCGGTGTCGATCAGCCGGTGAGCAACTCCGCGAAGTCGGTCTGGTCAACCGCCCGGGCCAGATCCCGTCCCGCCAGGTCGATCTCGATAGCGCGGTCGTAGACGAATGCGTAGATGTCCTGAAAGCTGCTCGCCGAGAAGCCGTGGACCGTCATCTGCTCGGCCAGCTCAGGCCTCGCCTGGATCTGGTCCCGCAACTCCCTGGCCGCCAGCAGCAGAGCCTCCAGGAGCCTGACCTCGGTCCCGTACTCCTCGATCAGGGTGGGATCGGCCTGGTCCTGCTCCAGCTTGGCCAGGCGGGCGCGGAGGTCGGCTATCTCCTCTAGAAACTCCGCCTGCTGAGGCTCGTCCATGGCTGTCTTCCTGCTCGGTGCCTGACAGAGGCCGGGGCAGGCCCCCGCCAGACCCAGGTGGGTCAGTGGATCAGGTAGTGGGTGGCGATGATGGGGGCGATCAGGATGGCGATGATGTTGACCACCTTGATCATGGGGTTGATCGCCGGCCCGGCGGTGTCCTTGTAGGGGTCGCCGACGGTGTCGCCGGTGACGGCGGCGGCGTGGGTCTCGGTTCCCTTGCCGCCGTAGTTGCCCTCTTCGATGTACTTCTTGGCGTTGTCCCAGGCGCCCCCGCCGGAGGTCATCTGGAGGGCCACGAACAGGCCCACCACGATGGTCCCGATCAGCATCCCCCCCAGGGCCACCGGCCCGAGGATGAAGCCCACCAGCAGGGGAGCCGCCACCGGGATCAAGCCGGGCAGGATCATCTCCCGCTGGGCGGCCCTGGTCACGATCGCCACCGCCCGCCCATAGAGCGGGCGCTGGGTGCCGTCCATGATCCCCGGCATCTCGCGGAACTGGCGCCTGACCTCCTCCACCACCCCGCCGGCGGCCCTGCCCACCGCCTGCATCGAGAGCGAGGCGAAGAGCATTGGCAGGATGCCGCCGAAGAGCAACCCGACGATCACGCTGGGATTGCCCAGGCTGAAGTTGTAGTGGCGGTGGCCCAAGGTCAGGGTGTAGCCGGCGAAGAGGACCAGCGCCGCCAGCGCGGCGGACCCGATGGCGTACCCCTTGGTGACGGCCTTGGTGGTGTTGCCGACCGCGTCCAGGGGGTCGGTGATGTTGCGGACCGACTCCGGCAGGTCGGCCATCTCCGCGATCCCGCCCGCGTTGTCGGTGATCGGCCCGTAGGCGTCGATCGCGACCACGATCCCCACCATGCTGAGCAGGGCCATGGCGGCGATCGCGATTCCGTAGAGACCGGCCAGGGCGTAGGCCCCGAGGATCCCCACCGCGATCACGAACACCGGGGGTGCGGCCGCCTCCAGCCCCACCGCCAAGCCGGCGATGATGTTGGTGGCGTGGCCGGTCTGAGAGGCCCGGGCGATCGAGCGCACCGGACCGAACTGCGCTCCGGTGAAGTACTCGGTGATGGCCACGATCAGGACCGTGATCACGATCCCGATCACGCCCGCCCAGAAGAGGTTGATCACGGGGTGGCCCAGAACCTCTGAGCTCAAGGCGCCGGTGGAATTGAGGATCATGGTCAGGACGGCGAAGCCGGCGATGGCCACCACCGCCGCCGCCAGCAGGCCCTTGTAGAGGGCGCCCATGATCCAGCCGCCCTTGCCGATGCGGACGAAGAACGTGCCCACGACCGAGGCCACGATGCTGATCGCGCCCAGCAGCAATGGGTAGACGGTGAGCCCGAAGCTGTGGAACTCGAGTCCCCCCAAGAGCATGGCCGCCACCGCCGTGACCGCGTACGTCTCGAAGAGGTCGGCCGCCATCCCGGCGCAGTCGCCGACGTTGTCACCGACGTTGTCGGCGATCACGGCCGGGTTGCGCGGGTCGTCCTCGGGGATGCCCGCCTCGATCTTGCCGACCAGGTCGGCGCCCACGTCCGCGGCCTTGGTGTAGATGCCACCGCCAAGGCGGGCGAAGACCGAGATCAGGGAGGCGCCAAAGGCGAGCCCCACGATGGCCTGCGGCTTGCCCAGGATCAAGAAGGCGACGGTCACCCCGATCAGACCCAGCCCGACCACGAAGAAGCCGGTCACAGCGCCGCCGTTGAAGGCGACCTTGAAGGCCTGGGCCAGGCCCGTGCGGGCGGCCTCGGCGGTGCGATAGTTGCTGCGCACCGAGACGTTCATGCCGACGTAGCCGGCGGCCGCCGAGAGGCTGGCGCCGAACAGGAAGAGCAGTGCGGTCTGCCACCCCAGGGCGCTGTTGATGAGCCCGCCCAGAGCCAGCAGGATGGCCAGCACCACCCCGATCACACCGATGATGGCGTACTGGCGATTGAGGTACGCTGAGGCACCCTCCCGAATCGCCTGCCCGATCTCCTGCATGCGGTCGTTGCCCGGAGAGCGACGCAGCACCCAGCGGGCCAGGGTCGCTCCGTAGAGGAGCGCCAGGATGCCAGCCAGTAGCACCGGGATCAGTACGGATCGGTTCATGGGCGCGATGACCTCCCAGCGGCGCGGCAAGAGTAAGGGAACTGAGTGAGTGCACGCCGGCCCCCTCCAGGGCACAGTCGAAGCGGCCGGATTATATCCTTGCTGGCCTGCCCAGCACCAGCAACTGGCTTCGAGCCAGGCCTGGCTCGGCCACGGTTCGAGGTTGTCTGACCCAATGGAGCGAGGTGCTTGGATCGTGGCGGTGGGCGACGAGTTGCTCTCCGGTCACACCGCCGACAGCAACTCCCACTGGCTCGCCCAGAGGCTCCGGCAGACCCCCTACCCGGTGCGCCGGATGGTGGTGGTCGGGGATTCGGAGGCCGAGATCGCGGAGGTGGTGGGCTCGGCCGTCACCAGCGGTGCCGACCGGGTCTTCTGCTGTGGGGGCCTGGGCCCCACCCCGGACGACCGCACCGCAGCGGCCCTGGCCGCCGCTCTGGGCCTGCCGCTCAGGGAGGATGCCGCCACCCTGACCCGCATAGGTCAGCGCCTGGAACGTCTCCGCCAGGAGGGGAGGATCGCCAGCGCCGAGCCCAACTCCGGTCACCGCAAGATGGCCCTGATACCGGCCGGCTCCCTGGTGCTCGCCAACCCGGTCGGGCTGGCCCCGCCGCTGGCGCTGCCCTTGCCATCCACCGGGGAGCCCCGCTGGCTGCTGGTGCTGCCAGGGGTGCCGGGGGAGCTCCGGGCCATCGTCGAAGAGGAGATCATCCCCGTCTTCTGTCGGGGTGCCCGAGCCGCCGTCTATGCGGAGGAGCGGTACTCGGGAGTCCCTGAATCCCAGTTCTACCCGGTGCTCGTCCGCCTGGCCGAGGAGTACCCCCAAGTCCGCTTCGGCTCCTACCCGCAGGCGCGGTTCGGAGATGTGATCATCCGGGCCTGCGCCGCGGATGGGACCGCGCTGGAGCGCGCAATGGGGGCGCTGCGTGAGCAGTCGCCCCCATCTCGCTCTTAGTTAGCGCGCCACCCGATGGTTCTCGAAGCAGGCGCTGCAGTACACCGGCCGATCGTACTTGGGCTCGAACGGCACCTGGGTGAGCGTGCCACAGTCGGCACAGACCACCTCATGCATCTGCCGTGGCGCCCGCGGGCCCGCCGATCCGTATCCGCCACCGGAGCCTTGGCGGGAGGCCTTGGCCAGTTGGCGGCAGGGCTGGCAGCGCGTCGGCTGGTTGACCAGGCCCTTGGACTGATAAAACTGTTGTTCCCCGGCCGTAAAGATGAACTCCGACCCGCACTCCCTGCAGGTCAGACTGACGTCGACGAGGCTCAATCCGAGCATCCTCCAACACGTTAGCTAGCCAGGACCACTCGGTCGTGCCTTGTATCGCCGCCCGGAACTGTGTCTGGCGGCCGGTACTATAGCAGGGAAAGGCAAGCCTGGGGCAATTGCCGCGATCTTGAGGGGTCAGAAAGTGAAGAGATCGATGCCCCCGGCGACCGCCAGCTCGACTCCGGTCACGTAGCGGGCCTCGGGGCTGGCCAGATAGCAGACCGCGGCGGCCACGTCCTCAGGCTGCCCGGGTTCCCTCATCGCCGTTCTCAGCACCATTCGCTCGACCGTGGCTGGCGGGGTGGTCCGGAAGCTCTCCGTGGCGATGATCCCGACCACGATCGCGTTGCTGGTGATGCCGTGGCGGGCGCCCTCGAGGGCCATCGACTTCATCAGGCCGAGGATCCCGGCGGCGCTGGCGCTGGCGCTGGCCTGGCCGAACCCACCCTCCACCCCCGCGATCGAGGACATGTAGATCAGGCGGCCGAAGTTGCGGGCCCGCATGTGCGGCCAGACCGCCTGGGTGCAGTTGAAGGCCCCGGTGAGGTTCACTCGCAGGTCGCGTTCCCACAGCTCGGGGGACTGGTCCAGGATCTGCCCGACATGGTCCTGGCTCCCCGCACTGTTGACCAGGATGTCGATCTTCCCGAACTCGTCCACCACCCGGTCGACGGCCTCCCGGACCAGCTGGGAGTTGGTCACGTCCATCTGAATGGCTGTGGAGCGGCGGCCCAGCTGGCGGATCTCCTCGGCGGTCCGCTCCGTGAAGACCACCCGCTCGGACGCCATCACCTGGGCCATCACGCTGCCGCTGCGGGCGGCCACCGCCTCCATCTCGGGGTCGGACTCCACCAGGAGGTCGGTCACAACCACGTCGGCTCCGGCCCCGGCCAGAGCCAGAGCGTCGGCGCGCCCCAGTCCCCTGGAACCCCCGGTGACCAGGGCCACCTTGCCGGATAGATCGAACATCGCCATGGCTGGGAGCGAGTGTACCGGGCTTGACACCGCTACCCGCTCGCCCGTACGGTCGGACCCCAGGCTGGAGTGGTCCCGCCCCGGCGGTGGGCTAAGGAGATACCAGTGCAGATCCAGTGGCGGTGGCGGGCCGGGCGCAGGCGCCTGATGGCAGTCTCGCTGGGTTTGTCCGCCGGCCTCCTGCTCAGCGCCTGCGGCAGCAACGGCGAGGCGGCCAAGTCCCCCCAACAGATCCTGCGTGACACCGCGACCGCGCTGACCGCGGCCAAGTCGTACCAGATCCAGGGCAAGGTGGCGACCGGAAGCGGACTGGGGTCCTTCACCTTCAAGGTTGGCGGTGTCAATCTCGGTGAGGGTAGCTTTGCGCAGGGCCCGGTCAGCTTCCAGATGGAGGAGATCCGCGGCATCGACTACATCAAGAGCAGCAACCTCTGGGCGGGACTGGGGGGAGGGGCGCTCCAGGGACTGCTCGCCAACCGCTGGGTCTCGATCCCCGCCGACAATCCCCTGGTTCAGCAGCTGACCACCGGGCTGGCGGCGCTGACCTCTGCCAAGCAGACCGCCGCCGGCTTCACCAAGGGCGACGCCAAGGCCAGGCGGGGCCCCACCAGCACAGTCGACGGCCAGGAGGTGGTGGCCGTCGTCAATGGCAGCAGCACGGTGTTCGTGGCCACCCGGGGCCAGCCGTTCCCGATCAGGGTGACCGGGAGCAACGGCAGCTACCTGAACCTGTCCAATTTCAACGCCAGTTTCGGGATCACGGTCCCCAAACAGCCGGTCAACCTCCTGGACGTGATCGCCGGCCTGGGAGCGGGGCTCGGCTCTCAGGGGCGGGCTTAGTCCGAGGCGGGCCCTGGAGCCGTTCTCAGTGTCACCACGGAGCGGGTGAGGACCCGTTCGCCGGCCTCGTTCTCCGCCTCCAGCTCAATCGAGGCCTCCGACCCCTCCACCGACGTGCAGTGAGCCTGCCCGGACACCAGTTGCCCGGAGGGAAGGGGCGACGAGAAGCGGCAGCTCACACGCGCGGCCCAGGCGCTGCCGGCGGCCCAGAGTTCGACCTGAGCGGTGGCCACGCCCAGGGTCAGCAACCCATGCGCGATCGTGGAGGGCAGGCCCACCGCGCGGGCGAAGTCCGCGTCCAGGTGGATCGGGTTGTGATCTCCTGAGGCCTCGGCGTAGGCGTCGATCCGCGCCTGGGTGAGTCGCTGGTGCAGCGGGGGGAGCCGGCTGCCCACGGGCGGTGGGAAGCTGGCCAACCGACTCTCCTCGGTCACTCCGCGCCTCGCACCAGGAACAGGCTGCGGGAATGGGCGACCGCCTCCCCACGGCTGTCCCGGCCGTGGCAGACCAGCTCCAGGAAGACCATGCCGCGGCGCTCCTCCGCCCTGGTTATGGATCCCTCCGGGGTCAGGGCCTCATCGAACTCCAAGGGGCGCTCGAACCAGAACTCCTGCTCGCCGTGGAGCAGACGGGGGAGATCGAGCCCGACCAGCTCGTCCGAGAACAGCTGGGGTACGATCGGCCAGAGCAGGTAGACGGCGGCGAAACAGGCCAGTGGGCGCGCCGTGGCGGGGGACGGCTCCGAGCCCGTGACCGCCGCCGCGTAGGCTCGATGCCGCTCCCGGTCGAGCACTTCAGGCGGGGCCGAGTAGCTCCGGCCCAGACACTCAGGATTGAAGGACATTGCACCTGCCAGGATAAGCGGCCGGCGGTAGCTCCTGGGGCGGCCAGCGGGCGCCGGGTGCCCCCGGGAAGGCCTTCTTTGACACCCTGGCCGGCCAGCTGTTAGGGTGGCTGGCAGCGGCGGCAGGGATGGTTTTCTGCCGGCTGACACCGTCCGCAAGAAGCTTGGGGAGAAGCTGCTTGCCCCGTCCGAACCTGCGTCTGACCCATGCCGCCGTGGCCGTCTTGGCCGGTGGACTGCTGGTGGCCGGAGTTCTGTCCGGCGCTCCGGCCGGGATCCAGGCGGCCGCTCAGACGGCCGGGTACTGGCCCTCTCCCAGTTCCTTTCAGGCAGGGCAGTACTTCGACAAGCCCGCGGCGGTGCCGGGCAGCATCCCAGCCCTGCTCGCCTCCCTGGTCAGCGCACCCTCGGGCGCCACCCTTGCCTCTCTCGCCATCCAGTACCACACGACCCCCGAGGAGCTGGCCTGGGCCAACCAGATTCCCGCCGGACAGGCCCTGCAGGCAAGCCAGCCGCTGCTGATACCGCCGCCCGGCGCCACCGTCTTGGTCCGAGTTCTGCCCGGGGAGACGCTGGCCTCGTTCGCCAATCGCTTTCGGGTCTCCACCCGGGTGGTCCTCGACTACAACAACCTCACCACCGCTGGCGCGCTGGTGCCCAACAGCTTCCTGCTCATGCCCTTGGCGGCCTCGCCGTCTTCACTGCCGAGCGCGGATCTTGTGCCCTTGCAGCCCGGCTTCCCAGAGGTGACTCCCAGCACCCCGGGCGTGCCGAACCAGTTCCCGTGGGGGCAGTGCACGTACTGGGTCGCCAGTCAGCGCTGGGTTCCGTGGAGCGGCAACGCCATCCAGTGGTGGGGGGAGGCGCGGAGCATGGGTGTCCCCGAGGGCCAGGTGCCGGTGGTGGGTGCGATCGCGGTCTTCAACATCGGCTATTACGGCCATGTGGCCTACGTGACCAAGGTCCTGCCCGACGGCAGCTGGCAGCAGAGCGAGATGAACGTCTATGGCGTGGGCGTGGTCGACACCCGCACCATGGTGCCCGGAGAGGGCGCCTTCGTGGGGTTCATCTACTGAGCAGCGCGCTCCTCTGAGGTGTCGGCGACCGCCCGGCCGTCGGAGCTCGGGCCTCGGCGAGCGGGATCCTCAGCCGGCGAACCGGTAGCCGATCCCCGGTACGGAGTGGATGTAGGTGGGGTGCTCGGCGCTCGGCTCGATCTTCCGCCGCAGCCGGTAGACGTGGGCGTCGACGGT
>JAKAWF010000040.1 GCA_021817025.1 bacterium | reverse complement strand
GCGGACTTCCGGCGGAGCCAATGTCTCTACGGTCCGTCCAGCGTCCGCTACCCTCTACCAACCCGACCACCAACTCGCCGACCATCCCAAAGCCGACCAGCCTCACCTTGGTCTTCCACTCCTCCAAGTACGGGTGCGGGACCGCCCCACTTGGGGGCTGCAGCTCCCAATCTCAGCTCTTGTCGGGTCAAGCTTGCAGCTCTGACAGCTCTCTGCGCCATCCCGCCAGTCCCGAGGCGCCGCCCTACCCAGCGTCGTCACCCACAGGAAGCAGCGAAGTCGAGACTTGATTGATCCCCCTTGGCAGCCCTAGTCTGACATTGGAGTGCGATTGCCAAAGTGGAGGTTAGGCAAGTGCTGGTGCTAGCGGACGCGGATCGGCTGCGAGCGGCCAGACTGCGCCTGACGGCAGCTCGGTTGGCGGTCCTGACCTCGCCGAGGGAGGTTGGTCACCAGGGAGCCGATGCCGTCACAGCGGGGTTGGTGCGCCGGATAGAGGCGGCGGGGAGCCCCGGGCTCTTCGAGGCTCGGGCAGACGACAACCACCACCATCCGGTGTGCCGGTCGTGCGGTGGTGTGCGTGGAGGAGGTGGAGCATCCAGTCGGGCCCGCGCCTTGCCGGCAGCCCTCCATTCCCGCCGCTTATCTGGTCGACGAGGCCGACGTGACCTACTGATGGATCTGTGGCGCATGCCAAGACGCACCGACCGCACGCCATCACAACCGAGAGCAAGCCTGATGAGGAGGAGTCACCTTGGCTGAAGTGACGGACCCGGCGACCACCAACGATTCTGGAGTGCCAGCGCCCAGCGACGAGTACTCGCTGACCGTGGGAGCTGGCGGACCAACCGTCCTCCACGACCACTACCTGGTTCAGAAAATCCAGCACTTCAATCGGGAGCGGGTCCCGGAACGGGTGGTGCATGCCAAGGGCGGCGGGGCTCACGGCTTCTTTGAGGTCACCACGGACGTGACAGGGTTGACCAAGGCAAGCTTCCTGGCCAAGGTCGGCAAGCGGACCCCTATATTCGCCCGGTTCTCGACCGTGGCCGGGGAACAGGGCTATGCCGACACGGTGCGAGATCCTCGCGGGTTCGCGCTCAAGTTCTACACCGACCAGGGGAACTTCGACCTGGTGGGCAACAACACTCCGGTCTTTTTCGTTCGTGACGCCTCGAAGTTCCAGGACTTCATCCACTCCCAGAAGCGGATGCCGGACACCGGCTTGAGGTCCAACGACATGCAGTGGGACTTCTGGACGCTGTCACCAGAGAGCGCCCATCAGGTGACCATCCTGATGTCCGACCGGGGGACCCCCAGGACCTGGCGCAACATGAACGGCTACGGCAGCCACACCTTCTCGTGGGTCAATGCCGGAGGGGAGCGCTTCTGGATCAAATACCACTTCAAGACCGCCCAGGGCATCGAGAACTTAACCAGCTCCGAGGCCAAGGCGATTGCGGCTGAGGATCCGGACTTCCACCGTCGCGACCTCTTCGAGCACATCGCCAGGGGCGAGGCTCCGGAGTGGCGCCTGGAGGTCCAGGTCATGCCATTCGCGGACGCCGAGTCTTACCATTTCAACCCGTTCGATCTGACCAAGGTCTGGCCCCACCGCGACTACCCGGCCATCGAGGTCGGGCGGATGGTCCTGGACCGCAATCCTGAAAACTTCTTTGCGGAGGTGGAGCAGGCCGGCTTCTCGCCCGCCAACCTGGTTCCCGGAACCGGGCTCAGCCCCGATCGCATGTTGATGGGTCGGATCTTCTCCTATCACGACACTCACCTCCACCGGATCGGTCCGAACTATGAGCAGCTACCCATCAATGCCCCCAAGGTCCAAGTGCACTCCTACAACAAGGACGCACCGATGGCCTACCACCATGCCGGCAAGCAGCCGGTCTATGCGCCCAATTCCTACGGCGGCCCCAGGGCTGACCCTGAGCTGGCAGCCGATCTGGGATGGCATGTGCCGGGTGGAGATCTGGGCCGGTATGCCCAGGAACTTCATGCAGAGGACGACGACTTCGGGCAGGCAGGCACTCTGGTCAGAGATGTGATGTCCGGTGCCGATCGCGAACATCTGGCCAACAACATCGTGGAGCACGCGGGAGATCACGTGTCAGACGCCGTCCTGGACCGAGTCATCGCGTACTGGACCCAAGTCGATCGCGCCCTTGGCCACCGAGTGGCGGTCGGGCTCGGAAAATCACAGCCAACCTGACCAAAGCGCCGCAATGCCGTCCTTGGCGCGTCGCGACGGTATCGCAGGCGGTCTGGAGTCCCGGCATCAGGTGCCCCAGACCGGCGAGCTCGGTGCTGGCCGTGCGTGGGGAACAATACAGGCTGGGTCAGACACTTTGGCGATGGGGTCTGCCGTTAGCACCAATTTGACTGGTGGCGGCCAGGGGCCCTAAGCTAGCCCTCAGGCAAGCGGCGATGGGGCTCGCCGAGGCTCTCCTGCCGAGATGCTCCGCTAGGGAGCTAATGGCCCCTGGCTTCGACTGATCCGGGAGAGTAGAGGAGCTAGGGCCACCTTGGATAGCCGCATGAGCGGATACCTGCCGCCGTGTTAGCGGCTGCCGTTGGACAGCTGATCGCTGTAGCTGTAGTGATCGCTCTGTCCCCTCTGCTGCGAGGCGTGATCGAGAACCTGAAGGCCAAGGTCCAGTCACGGCGAGGGTCATCCCCGTTGCAGCCCTACTACGACCTCTACAAACTCCTGGGCAAACAGAGAAGCCGAACACCCCATGGGTCCGCTCTCTCGGTGGCCGCACCGTACATTGTGTTCGCTACTCCAATCGCCTTTGCGATGTTGATTCCAGTGCTGAGCGCCGCACCCCTCAGCTGGGCATTCATGGCCGACATGGTCGGCAGCGGGTTCGTGATCGGAATCGGCGGCTTCTTCACCAACCTGGCGGCAATGGACAGCGGCAGCCCCTATGGAGGACTCGGTAGCAGCCGGTCAAGGTTCGTGTCCTCACTCGCCGAACCAACGTTCATAGTGGTCTTCTTCGCAGTGGGCTTCATCTCCGGGGGCACGGTCCCCTTCGTGGTCAACGACGCACTCTTCACCAGCTCCTCCCACATCGTGCCAAGTCACGCGCTGATCGCCGCGGCGTTCCTGATGGTGATCCTGGCGGAGGCCGGGCGGCTGCCGATCGACAACCCCAACAGCTCTCAGGAGTTATCCATGATCGAGTCGTCGCGGCTGTACGAGTTCTCAGGCCCTGACCTCGCTCTTTTCGAGTGGGGCGGATTCATGAAGCTGTTCGTGTTGCTCATCGTCTGGCTGAACGTCCTGGTGTTCCCGCTTGGCCTGGCCGGCGCCATCAACGTGCCCGCCTTCGCGGTGGCAGTCGCCAGCCTCGCCGGCAAGATGCTGGTCGCAGCCATCCTCTTGGTGGGGATCGAGTCGGCGCTGGCGAAGATCCGCATCATGCGTGTGCCTGAGTACCTCGGAGGCAGCTTCGTCCTCGCCTTCTTGGGGCTGGCGCTGTACACGGTGGGACACTGATGAGAGGGACGAGCACGATCCACCCTGGGGGCCACCATGCTCGCTGAGCTGATGCTCTCGGCCCTGCTCTTGTTGGTCACCTACTGGTTCATCGTGACCCGTCGGCTCAGCAGTGCCGTGTCCGCTTACTCGGTCCAGTCCTGGCTGCTGGGATTGGTGGCACTAGCACTGTATGTCGACACTCGACTGATCGGGCTGTTGCTCTTCGGCCTGCTCATCGTCAGCGTCAAGGGAATCCTGATACCGCGATTGCTCCGGAACCGGGTCGCCTTCGCCCTGGTGGCAGGACGCGAGACCTCGTACTATGTGCGCTTTCCCACGGCCCTGCTGATCGGGGCTGGACTGAGCCTGGTGGGGCTGCTGGCGGCCACTCGGCTCGCCTTCCAACCCCAGCTGCTACCCCAGTCCGTGCTGGGGATCTCGCTGGCGGTGTTCCTGCTGGGGCTCTTCACCACCATCGCCCGACGCGACGCCATCCTCCAGGTCACGGGGCTTCTGGCTGCCGAGAACGGGCTGCTCCTGCTCAGCCTGGTGGTGGCTCCCGGGCTCAGCCTGCTCATCGAGGTCGCGATCGTGCTGGACGTGCTCATCGCCGTGCTGGTCATGGGCTTTTTGGTCGCGCGCATGCGGGATGCGGTTGCCGGGACGGACACCTCCGAGCTCACCAGGTTGCGCGGATGATCGATCCCGCCCTGCTGCTGGTGATGCTGGCAACCCCGCTCCTGGGTGGCATCAGTAGCGCCTTGGTGCGCAGTGATCGGGTGCGCTACGCCCTGGTGGTCCCAACCTGCCTCGTGACACTGGCGCTCGCCCTCACCCTGATCGCCCGCATCCTCGCCACCGGTCCCGTGAGCGCCTTCGCCAACTGGCTCTACCTGGATGACCTGGACGCGGTGGTCTTGCTGGTGGTGGTGGTGGTCTCCACTCTGGCGGGGGCTTACTCCATCGCGTACTTCCGCAGCGACGCTCAGGGGCACGTGCTACGCCCGGGGGAGCTGCGCAAGTACTTCGGTCTCTTCCACCTCTTCACTTTCACCATGGTTTTGGCGACTGTATCGGGCAATCTCATCTTGCTCTGGACCGGGGTGACCGCCACCACTTTCGCGGCTGCGCCGCTGGTGGACTTCTATGGCTCCCACGAACCTCTGGAGGCGGCCTGGAAATTCCTGGTCCTGGCCGTGGCCGGCGAGCTGATTGCCCTGCTCGGTTTCCTTCTGCTGTATGAAGCCGGCATCGCCAGCCTGGGCAGCGCCTACAACTTCTCCATCCCGGTCATGGAGCAGGCAGGGCCACATCTCACCGCCTCCTTGGGCGCCATCGCCTTTCTAATGGTGCTGGTTGGCTTCGGCGCCAAGGCAGGGCTGGCGCCCATGCACACCTGGCTGCCGGACGCTCACAGCCAGGCGCCCGCCCCGGTCTGCGCGATGCTTTCTGGCGCCGAGCTGAACTGCGCCATGCTGGCGATTGTGCGGGTGCTCTCGCTGGTGACCCCCGCCAACAAGGCGCGGGCGGGCGGACTCCACGAAGCGCTCCTCGCGTTCGGTCTGCTGTCCATGGCCGTGGGCGTGGTTTTCCTCATCTCACAGCGCAACTTCAAGCGCCTTCTGGCCTACTCATCGGTCGAACAGATGGGCCTGATCGCGGCCGGCTTTGGCATCGGCGCGCCCGTGGCGGCGGTGGGCGCCCTGCTGCAGATGATCACTCACAGCCTGGCCAAGAGCTTGATGTTCTTCAATTCCGGGAACCTCCTGCTGCGGTTTCGTACCACCACTATCAGCGAGGTCCGGGGGGCGATCCGGGTCGCTCCCGCGTCGGCGATCCTAGTGATCGCGGGAGCGTTGGCCATCGCGGGGGCCCCTCCGTTCGGGCTCTTCATCTCCGAGTTCACCATCATCAGGGGAGCGTTGCTCAACCACGCCTGGGCTGTCGGTGCTGGGATCGCGGCCCTTCTCATGGTCGCATTTCTGGCCCTGATGGAACCGTTCAACAGGATGGTGTTCGGCCAGGGCAGGGGTGAGCCCCTGCCCGCACGAGCGGAGCTCGGGCTGGGGGTACTGGCCCCAGGTTACATCCTGCTGGCGGCGGTCCTAGTGCTGGGCGTGTGGATACCGGGTCCGTTGCACTCCATGCTGGTTGGAGCCAGTCAGGTGGTGGATCGATGACGGCAGCATCGAACACTAGAGTGGCGGCCGCCTTGGCAGGTCTCGAGGTGCATGAGGAGTTCACAGATGAACTGGTTGCCGTCTGCCCCGAGCAGGACCTGGAGCTCAAGCTCGGCACTCTGCTGCAGGCAGCTGGTCTGGCGGACTGGTTCGCCACCACTCTGGCGGGCCGACCCCCGCGCCTGACCGCGGTCTTGGAGGTCCCCACCGACCCGACCTGGCTGGTCGTGCATGCAGACCTCAGCCAGCCTGCGTTCCCCAGCCTCACCCAGACTTCGCATGCGGCCAGTTGGTACGAGCGCGACATCCTGGAGATGCATGGGTTGGTTCCCCAGGGCCATCCGGCCCCGGCACCGCTGCGGCAACCGCCATCAACCGGGGAAAATCGCTTAAGAGGTCGGCGGCATCTCCACACCGAAGATCCCGAGCAACGCCACAAAGCGGTGGGCGGGCCAGCGGTCACCGGGCAAGGGGTCTTCCGACTGCCGCTGGGTCCGGTTCGGAGTGGACCCCAGGAGTCGGGAGGGTTCTCCTTCATGTCCGGAGGTGAGGACATCGTGGTGGTCGACATGACCCTCGGATTCAAGTTCCGTGGGATTGAGCGAATGGCGGAGGGTCATCCCCCAGACGAGGTCATTCAGCTTGCAGAGCGGCTCGCGGGCATCTCGTCCTTTGCCAATGCTCTCGCCTTCACCAGGGCCGCCGAGCGAGCACTGGGTGCGTCCGTCCCGCCCGCCGAAGAGTTCACCCGTACCCTCTTCGCTGAGTTGGAGCGTGTGTACAGTCATCTTGGCACCATCAGCCGGCTGGCTGAAGCCACGGGACTGCTGGTGGCAGGTGCCCAGTACGGCCTGCTCAAGGAAGAGGCGCTGCGAGCGGCGGGGCGACTGTCTGGACATCGCTACCTGCGAGGAGTGCTGCGCCTGGGGAGCACCGAGCTGGTGCCTCAGGAAGTGGACAGGCGGTGGCTGCACCGCCAGGTGACGGAGTGGGTCACACACACCAAACGCCTGCGACACCTCTTGCAGGAAACGTCCACCTTCGTGGACAGGCTTGAGTCAACCGCCTTCCTGCGGCCCGAGTACGCCGCCGAACACAATCTGGTCGGACCCGTGGGTCGAGCCTGCGCCATCGATCATGACGTTCGCCGCGACCATCCCTACGGAGCCTATTCTCAGGTCGAGTTCCAAGTGCCAGTGGTCGCCGATGGCGATGCCAAGGCCCGCTACCAGGTTCACGCCTTGGAGCTGGAACAATCGCTGGCCATCATCACCCAACTGCTGGAGAAATGGCCCACCAACTCGCCTCCACCTTCCCCTCCGTCTGTGCGAGCCGGGTCGGCGCTCGGCTGGGCGGAAGCCCCAGGAGGGCAGGCGCTGCACTTCGTGACCCTGGATGACGAGGGACTGGTGAGCAGGTGGCGCGCCCGGCCGCCCGCGGTCGTCAACTGGCATCCCTTCGCCCACGCCTGCGCGAGCGGCAACAATCTCACCGACTATCCCGTGATCGAGGCCAGTTTCGCCATCTCGCATGCGGAGTTTGATCGATGAGCCGGTGGATCGTGGGCGGCCTTCGGAGCGGCATCCGGACCACTCGGTTCCCCGCCGCCGGAGTGATCGCGGAGGAGCAGGCTGGCTCCGCCGTCGAGATGCGCTGGGGCCAGCTGACCGCAGCCCAGGCACTGTCGGTGGCGGCTTCGTGCCCGACAGAGGCGATCACAGCCTCTGGGACCGAGGAGGACGGCACGCTTCACTTCGACGCCGGCGCCTGCGTG
The DNA here is from genome assembly GCA_021817025.1 of bacterium. The sequence goes on along the minus strand of JAKAWF010000040.1, from coordinate 11,351 downwards.
ATGTGCGGCAAGTGCACCCGCCAACTGCCAGAGGCCTTCGTGCCCGTTTTGGACCCGCGGGTGGCGGTGCGCAGCCGCAGTCAGCTGCAGATGGCTCTGGCCTGGGAGAGTGGGCGGCCGCCGACCCCAGTCGACTTGATACGGGAGGCGGCGCTGGTCCAGCGCCGGGCGCACCGGCTGTTTCGGCATTCGTTGCACATCCGCCATGTCGACGCTGGCTCCTGCAACGGATGCGAGTCGGAGCTGCAGATGCTGAGCGCGCCCTACCTGGACCTCCACCGCCTCGGCCTGTTCTTCACCCCCACTCCCCGCCACGCCGATGCCCTCTTGGTGACCGGGGTCGTGACCGCAAACATGGAGGGCCCCCTGCTGGAGACCTACCGGGCCATGCCGGAGCCCAAGGTCGTGATCGCGGCGGGCGCCTGTGCTGTCAGCGGCGGCATCTTTGCCAACGGCCCCACGGCCAGGGGTCCGCTGGACCGCCTACTGCCCGTTGCCACCTACGTGCCGGGATGTCCGCCGACCCCGCAGGCGCTGCTCCACGGCCTGCTGCTGGCGATAGGGCAAGCTTCCGAACGTTACGGTCAGGATCTCGGGGACGATGACGATGCCACTTGAACTTCTGGCCGCAGCCTTGGCCTGCTACGCCGTCGCCAGCGTGACGGGCCTGGGGGTCCTGAGATGGCGAGCCTTCGGCGACGTCTCGTCCGCGGCGGGGGTGGTCGCCGGCGTGCTGGTAGTGATCACCGCCGCCACCTGGCTGGGCGGCGCCAGGGACGCCGTGGCTCTGCCGGTCAGCACCCCGCTTGGAGGATTAGCCTTCAGCTCCACTCCTTTGGCGGCGACCTTCCTGCTTCTCACGGGCCTGGTCGGGACCGGCATTTCCTTGTTCAGCGCCGGCTACACTCGGCATGTCGGGGGAGCCTTGCGCCAGGCGTGCGTCCACTGCTTGCTCAACCTCAGCTTTGCCGGCGTCGTCTTGGTGCTGGCTGCGGCCAACGCCATCACCTTCCTGCTGGCGTGGGAGGTAATGGTGATCTCGACCTACGTGCTGGTGACGGTGGAGTTCGACCGCCCGGGCCGACCCCAGGCGGCCTTTCTCATGCTGGCGCTGTCCAAGATTGGCTTCATTGCCATGGCCGTCGGGTTCCTGGCCATCGGATCCCTGCGCACCGGGGTCACATTCACGGAGCTCTCTCAGCACCCGGCCCTCAGCGCGGGCGTCGCCTCTGCCGCGTTCGTGCTCTTCCTGATCGGGTTCGGCGTCAAGGCTGGCCTGGTGCCCCTCCAGGGCTGGCTGCCGGAAGCCCATCCCGCGGCGCCGGCCAATGTGTCGGCAGCACTGTCCGGAATCGTGGTCGCGATGGGCGTCTACGGGCTGATCCTGACCGTGGTCACCCTGCTCGGGACCCCGGCTGCTTGGTGGGGATATCTCACCCTGGGCGTGGGCGTCATCACCGCCATCTATGGAGTGCTCTTCTCGCTGCTGGTGCCGAACCTCAAGCGCATGCTGGCCTACAGCACAGTCGAGAATCTGGGCTTCATGGTCGCCATGGTGGGGCTGGCGCTGGTGTTCACCAGCAGCCATCAGGACCTCCTCGGCGGGGCCGCGCTGGTGGTGGCCATTCTGCACGCCCTGTACCATGCCCTCCTGAAGAGCACCGCCTTCATGGGCGCCGGCTGTGTCGATGTCGCCGCCCACGGCCTCGACCTCGACCGGCTGGGCGGTCTGGCCCGGCGGATGCGCTTTGCGACCCTGCTCTTCTTCGTGGCAGCCATGGGGCTGGCGGGGATCCCCCCGCTGAACGGCTTCCAAACCGAGTGGCTGGGCCTGCAGATGCTGATCAGGGCGCGCATCTTGACGACTCCCGAAAGCCGGCTCTATATGGCCGGTGCCGGCATGCTGCTCACCTTGACCTTCGCGCTGGCGACCACCGCCTACGTGAGAGTCTTCGGGGGCGCCTTTCTTGGGGCCCCCCGGAGCCGCGATGCCAGCAACGCGCGCGAGGTCCCGCGCACCATGCGCCTGGGGATGCTAATCACCGCTGGCGCGGCCGTGATCACCGCCTTGGTCCCGGCCGTCGGGATCGGCGCGGCAGCGACCTCAGCAGGCGGAGCGACCAGGGTCCCAGGGCTGCTAGACGCGATGCTGCCACCCATCTTTCTACATCCCTCGCAGTTCGCGCTGCCCGTGCGTCTGGGAGGGACATTCCTCAGCCAGATCCTACCCGGCAACGGGGTGGTTATCACTCCGACCAGCTTCTCCTACTCGTTCATTTCGCCGACCTACATCTTCTTGAGCCTCATGGCGATCATCGCCCTGGTCACGGTCTGTATCCACTTTTTGGGCCGCCGCGAGCGCGTCGAGCACGATGTCTGGGTCGGCGGTGGACCCCCATTCCGGCCCTCGATGCAGTACACCGCCACCGCCTTCACCAACCTCTTCCGGTCCACATTCGGCGGGGTTTTCGGCGATCAGCGGACTGTCCAGCAGGACTATCACCAGGCGCCCTACTACGCCCACTCCGTGCGCTACGAGCGGCGCGTGGTGGAGCCGGTCGCGACCTACCTGTACCGGCCACTGGTAGCTGCCGCGCGGCGCGTCTCGGCTTGGTCTAGAGTGATCCAGACAGGCAACGTAAGCCTCTATCTGCTCTACCTTGTGGCCGTCTTTGTGGTGGTGCTCCTGATCCACTGAGCCGGCCAGCAGTGGCCGACCCATCTTCGGGCCACCGAGGGGACGTGGGTGAGCCGATTGCCGGTGAGCCCATCACAGGGCAGATGCTCAGGCAGGGTTGTCACCCGGGATCGTGCCATCGAACTGTGGATCGGGACTTGGTCAGCTCCGCATTACGTGGGAACGTGGACCGCTCCAGTAAACGTGCCTGGCCGCAGACGCCCCCTACATCCAGATCATGGACGGGCTGAGTCGGGGTGGCCTGACCGTACCAGCCCGGTCAGAGTTGCTCTCCAAGTACCTCACGACTGGCGACTTCGAGGAGGTCGAGCAGATCGCGAGCGAGGTCGGTTCCTCTATCGGTCACCAGCACCAGCCTCTGCCGGCGATCCGTCACGCTGGGCTGGCAGCTCACCAGGGAACGGGCCTCCAGACGATCTACAACTCGGCTCAGTCCACTCTGGGTGAGGCCACTCTGCCGGGCCAGCTCAGACATGGTCGTAGCACCACTGGGGGCGCCCACTGCCCTGATCAGGATCTCGCTCTCAGCGAGCCCTAGCCCGAGGTCAGCTGAAGTGCGCTGATCCAAGAAGTTCATGATGCGGCGGCCTCGGCTCAGCAGTTCCATGGCCGCACCTAAATTTGGGTATGGCCCGGCACCTGGCAAGAGGACCGGTTCGATCCCTCGTTCAGGAAGTTGCGGTCGTTCGTAACGGGGATTCATCGCACGAACGGCCAAGGCGCCGGTCCCGTCGCCCTGGGTGGCCCCTTGGTAGCAACAACCGATGGGCTGCCGCCGCACACTCGCACGCGCCACGGGTCAACCCCTATCACGGCTAACGCACCGCTACCACGTAGGCTACGAGGATCGCGCCGAGCACGTAGAGGAGATACAAATTCACGTCGCCCGACTGCATGGGCTGGGCCCGTCGGGCTAATGCTTCGACCAGGTGGATTACGGGCTGGTACAGATAGCGCTCAAACAACGGAGCGACCCTGAACCCGTAGTGGACCGGTCCCGACTGCCCAGCGGGCCCGTCTGACGCACGGGTGATCTCCATCTGCGGTCGGTAGAGCTCATCGAAGGTGACCCGGACAGGGTTGGCATGAGTGGTGGCCGTGTACTGCATGCGTGGTCGGAAGCGGTAGATGCCTCCGGCCCAGACCGGAGCCGTCCGATCCGGATCTCGCCGGCGTCCGAGCCGGACCAGCAGTATAGGCACCGCCAACATTCCGATCAGGCACGCGGCCAGATACGTCGGTGAGAAGGAGCTGAAATCAGCGTGGGCGGGTATCACGGTCAGGCCCGGCACCACCAGTCGAGAGAGGATGTTCACTCCAGTAGTGGCACTCACCGCACGATCGAGGCCAGTGAGCACCATCGGCGCTGCCAGCGAAAGCACGATACAGGCGGCGGCGAGCAGCCCGCCCCCGACAACGGGCTGGCCCCGCTCGCTGGCCCGGGCCGCCCCCACGCTCCGAGGCATACCAAGGAACGGAATGCCGAACATTCGGGCAAATGCGTTGAGCGCCAAGCCACCAGTGAGGGCCAGGCTCGCCGCCGCGACCAGGATTAGCACGGCTACCAAGTGGCTATGTATTCGGAAGCCTTGGAACAGCCCCTCGAACACGAGCCACTCACTCACGAAGCCGTTCAGAGGCGGCAGGGCCGCAATACCGAGAGTCCCAATCAGGGCGATCCACGCCGTTCTCGGCATGCGTCGCATTAGACCGCCAAGGCGATCGAGATCCCGCAAGCCCGTGGCAACCTCCACAACCCCAGCCTGCAGGAACAGCAGCGCCTTGTAAGTTGAGTGATTGAGCACGTGGTAGAGGGCGGCTATGAGCAGAAGGGCGGCGATTGCCGGCTGTGCTGACTCCATGAAGGTCAACGAGCCCCCCACCGCAATCAAGATCACGCCGACATTCTCAATCGTGGAGAAGGCCAGAAACCGCTTCCAGTCCCGTTCCATCAACGAGTACAGGACCCCAAGCACCGCCGAGACTACCCCTAAGGACATCGCGCTGAGTCCCCACCACACCGGACCCGGGGGCAGGAGCCTGAAGCTGACCAGGCAGATGCCATAGATGGCCAGCTTGGTCACAATCGCCGATAGGAAGGCGGCGCCGTCCGAAGGGGCGACGGGGTCGGCCGCCGGCACCGCCAAATGCAAGGGAATCAAACCAGCCTTGAACGCGAACCCCAGCAGCACCAGAAGAAAGACGGCGTCTTCCCAGCCGCTGCCAACATGCCCCGCACGGTTATGGATGGCCGCAAACTGAAGGCTCCCAGTGCGCAGCGCTAAAATGCCGAAGGCGGCGACGATCATGGCGAACCCCACCTCCCCAAGGCCGATAAAGGGGAACGCGCCCTGCGCGACTCCACGAGCTCGGTGGTGCCGCAGGGCCACGAGGTAGCTGGCCAGGGTCATAGTTTCCCATGCCACCAAAAACACCGTGATGGTGCCGGCCAGAAGGATGAACAGGCTCGCAAGCAGCGCCACGTGATAACTGACCGAGTACGTCGCCGTGCCGATGCCCGGCGTATGGGCACGAGGAAAGTTGGCTCCGAGCGCCATCGCCACCAGCCCAAGGGCCACCACGAACACCGCCCCCAGCGGCGTGAGGGCCACGGTCACCGCACCCGCCACCCCAGATGAAACGCCTAGCTGAACCTGTGCGCGTGTCACCAGTTCGATAACCCCGGAGATGAGCGCGGCTCCGCCCCCGGCAAAGGACAACCCCGACGCGGCTCTTAGGCCGAGTTGGCTCCGACCGATGCAAGCGAGCATGGCGGCACCGGCCCACAGCACGGCGGCCGCCACCAGCAGACCCGTGATCGGCTGAGTCATGCCCCGAGCTCTGGCTGGCCGTGCCGCCTGGCTTGGCTACGATCGAGGGCAAGGAGGAGCCCCTGCAGCAGGGCCAGTGGGCTCGGCGGACATCCGGGAATGTAGACATCGACGGGCAGCTGGGCAGAGAGGTCACTATGGGTGTACTCATCGGGCCCGAAGACACCGCCCATGGGGCACGCGCCGACGGCCACCACGATCTTGGGATCAGGCATGGCCTCATAGGTGGTCATCAAGGCATGGTCCATGGCAAAGGTCCCTGGCCCGGTCACCATCAGACAGTCCGCGTGGCGAGGCGCAGGGGCGAAGAATAGGCCGAGGCGGTGAAGGTCGTACCGCGGGGACGACAGCAGTCTCAGCTCGGCCTCGCAGGCACCGCAGGACCCGGTGTCTACCGTCCTTATGTGCAGACTGCGACCGAAGGCCTGCACCGAGCGCCGGTGGAGCTCGTCGGCAGCCTCTCTAACCGAGACAGCCCGCACGGGAGCGGTCGCATCCAGAGATGGGGACGACGTCCCGCGTCTGGTCATGAGGATGCCCCCAGCGGGAAGTGGATCCGGAGCGCTTCCCGGTCGCGGCTGGCCCACTCGAAGCTGGCGCTTGACCGACCAGCGTCACCGGCCAAGGGCAGGCAGCGTTGGCAGCCCGTGCAGCGGCCCACATCGAGCACCAGATCAAGGGCCTCTACGCTGAGGGCAGAACTAGGGCAGATGGCGACCAGCCTCGCGGCCCGCTCTGATTCGAGTCGGCCAGCGTCGAAGGTCGGCGGCACGGGCAGGTCAGCGGAAGAAAGGTCAACGTGCCGGGGGTAGGCGGTGGTCACCACGCCTTGGCGAACGCCTCTTAGGAACCAGTTCGCCATCAGCGCGCAAACCCCGCCACGGTCAGCCAAAAGCTGGCCTCCACAATTGCCACATCCGTGAAGACGTTGCGTGCCCGCAGCGCATCATCGAACGCACGCCAATTGCGCACCGAGGCGGGTCTGAGCCTGGCTGCCCCTACTCGGCCGCCTGCCACCCTCACCCAGGCCAGCGCCTCTCCACGGGGAGATTCACACCATCCCAAACCCTCCGCTGGCCCCGTCTCAAACGGCCCACCCAGTGGCTGGCCTGGCATGTCCGAGATGTCCAGCAACTCCGAGGAGCGCAACCAATGGCGGACCAATCTCTCGGTCTCCGCCACCTCTTTGCTGGCCACCCGCAACCTGGCGAGGACATCGCCATCGGGTTCGGTGGCGACCCCCAGCCCCAAATAGTGCCCATTCCAAGGGTGGTCGCGACGGCTGTCCAGGTCCAACGCGGCGGCCCGAGCTATGGGTCCCACCAACCCTAATCGGGTGGCTTGGGCAGCGCTTACGATGCCGGCGTTCTCCAGGCGGTCCACAAAGGAGTTGGTGGCAAGCAGGGCAGCCAGCGAATCGGAAAAGCGATCGCAAATGCCTGCCAGGGACGCCTCCAAAGCCGCTACGTCACAGCCATGCTGGACGCCCCCAACGGCCACCACATTGAACAAGTAGCGGTGCCCCAATGCAGTGGCATTCAAACGCAGACAGTCCTCGAGCAGAATCTCCATGGCCGCCTGGCCCACCACCAGGCCAGTGGCCTGGCAGACGGCAGCTACTGACGCGACGTGGTTGTATAGACGCTCCATCTCTAACGCCAAGGCGCGGGTGCGAGCGGCTGGTTCCGACACCGCGAGGCCGATGGCCGCCTCCACGGCGCGCGCAAAGGCCAAGGCATTGCCCACGGCTCCTTGTCCCTCGCATCGCTCCACCAGAAACAGGGCCTGTTCGGGAGCGAGTCCTACCAAACGATGCTCGATCCCGCGATGCTTGTGGAACAGGGCAAGGTAAGCGTCGAGAAGCTCCTCGCCCGTGGTCACCAACCCCAGATACAAAGACTCCTGGGCCGCCCCGCGGACCGGGCCGACCGGGAACTCAAAGGCCTCGCCCTGAACCACCTGCGGAGCGCGCACCTCGGTGGGCGCCCAGGCGGACCGAGCCCGGTGGCGGGAGCCTCGGAGGGGCCCGCTAGTCTCCCGACTGGGCGGAAGCAGGACTCGGTTGAGTGGGGTCCCGCCCTCGGGCACCACGCCCCAGAGCTCGAAGATCTCGCACTCCTCCAGGTAGGCTCCGGGGATGACGGTGGTGAATGCCTCGGTCGCTCCATCCGTTATCGGGCTGCTCAACTGCACGTACACGCCCAGCCGGTCGAGAGCGAATACGGTGACCCGCTGCAGGGATCCACTGTGGTCCTTCGACGGCGCCACCGGAACGGCGAACATGTCGGCCAACCGCCCACTCACTGCCACCAGGCTACGGACGGCGGCCAGCATCTCTGCGGCACCGCAGTTGCAGCGTATCACCCCGGCCTGCGAGGTCGGCCCCACCGTCCCGGGAAGCTCGCGAAGCAACCTGTCCAACTCTGACTCGCGGTTAGCCGTCATCGCACCAACGCCACCGACCGCAGCAGCAGGTCATTCAACCACCCCGGCACCCACAGCCCCAGCAGAAGGATGGCACCCAGCCCCAGCAAGACTGGAGCGTGGGCCGTCCAACGCTCCAGCCGCCCGACGTAGGGAGAGGTCACCCGAGGTTCCGCAGGTCCGAGGGTCATGCCGCTGGTGGTGCGAAAGAAGCCCAGGAAGATCACGACTAGAAGTAGCAGAAACAACCCAACCAGAGCGGGATAGGTCGCCGCGAAGCCGGCTCGGACAATGGTGAACTCACTGATGAAGAGCCCGAATGGGGGAGATCCCAGGATCGCCAGAGATCCAATCAAAAAGGTCGCGCCCGTGAGAGGCAGACTCGTCAACACTCCCCCGATGTGGTCGCTGCGTCGGGTCCCGTAGGCCAGGACCACGCTGCCTCCGGTCAGGAACAGCAGGCACTTGCCGATACTGTGGTTGAGGGCATGGAGAAGCGCCCCGTACACGCCTAACAAGCCGCCGAAACCCAAGCCGATCGCGATAATACCCATGTGCTCAACCGATGAGTATGCGAAGAGCCGTTTGAAGTCGCGGCGTCGGACCATGAAAAGCGCACCCACAAGAACGGACAGGAAGCCAAAGACCAGCAGCACGTGGCTGGCATAGGCGGGGCCGAACCTTCCGTTGGCTATAGCGATGAACCGGATGATCGCGTACATCCCCACGTTGAGGAGCGCGCCTGAGAGCATCGCGCTAGCCGGGCTGGGAGCCTCGGAGTGCGCGTCAGGAAGCCAGGTGTGCATGGGCACCAGCCCCACCTTGGTGCCGTATCCGACCACCGCCAAGAGGAAGCCCAAGCGGAGGCTCACCGCGTCCAACGAGTCCGCGTGACGGACCAGAAACGCCCAAGTCAAATGGTCTTGCGGGCTCCCGGGCAAGCCCGTGGCGGCATAGAAGACGAAGAGGGTACCGGCCAGTGCCATGGTTATGCCCATGCTGCTGACTACTACGTACCGCCAACCGGCCTCCAGCCCCGAGGTGCGACCCTCGATCGGGACCAGGACCACACTGGCTAGGGTTGCCGCCTCAACCAAGATGAATAAGAGCCCGAGATTGGCGGTCTCGACGCTACCCATCATGCCGGTCGCGAAGACGCCAAAGACCGCGAAGTAGACCCGCACCCGCCGCGGCGACAGGGTGCCGTGGCGCTGCTCCACCGCCAGGTACGAAAGTGAGCCCAGACTCGACAGCAAGATCACGACCGCAATCGTCAGCGCAAAAAATGAGCCCAGCCCGTCAACGTAGACCAGACTGCCCGCAGATTGGATTGGTCGCCCGGCCATGACCAAAGCCGCAGTGGTGGCGGTGAGGATGAGGCAAAGGATCCCACCGGCGACGGCCAGCATCCCCGCCAGACGGGCTCGGGCGGTCAAGAGGCCAGCGATGGTGCCTAGTAAAGGCGCCATCGCGGCTCCGATTGGCAGAGCTATCATGTCGGCTCGCGCCGCCCACGGTCCGAAAGGGCGACCAGGCTCTCGGCGAGCCCGGTGGTCATCGCCAGCATGATCAGGAAGCAGGCCACTACGTCGAAGAAGATGCCGGCCTCAACGATGAAGGGGAAACTCGCGGTCAGCGTGATCCCACCAAGGAAGACCCCGTTCTCCATGATCAACCAGCCCAACAGCTGTGCCACCATGTGCCTTCGAAGCACCATCGCTAGCGCCCCAATCAAGATCACCGCGGTCGATATGGGGATGATCGAGGCAGAAATGAGCCCTTGGGCCAGATGCTGGGGCCCGATCACCAAGTAGGCGAATCCAGCCAAGATGGCTCCCAAGATCAAGGAAGTCGAAGGGCCGACGATTGTGACCACGTCGCGCTTGAGCTGGAGGCGGCGCACTAACAATCGGCGCGCGGCTTCCGGAATTGCGACTCCCTTAAGGACGAGCGTGAGCCCCGCCAGAACCCATAGGGCCGGCTCCCGCTCCACGTAGGCCGCGGTACCGGCGGCGACCGCCAGCAGCATAGACTGCAGCCCGTAGTAGGTCAGATAGCGGTCGAAGAGCTTGGACCCAAGGCACGCGAGAGCCAGGAGCAGGATCAACACCGCGTCCAGGCTGAGCACGATTCCGGCAGGTGATGCTAGTGAAAGGTGCTCCATCTACTTCGCCACCACGTAGGACGTGATGATCCCGATCAGGGCCAACAGGAAAGCACCGCCAAGGTACTCAGCTATACGGAAGAAACGGAGCTTGGCGAATGAGGAGTCGATTATCACGATGGCCGCACCACAGAGCACCAATTTGCCGAGGACCATGCCCGTGCCGATGACGCCGCCGACCAGGCTGGTCGCGCTACCGAGCCCACCCGGCAGCACGAAGACATTCATGAAGATGGCAGATAGGATGAAGAGCTTCATCCAACTTCCCCACTTCACTATTGCATACTCTCGACCGGAGTACTCCAGGACCCGCGGCTCCTCGATCATCGAGATCTCGATAGTTCCTGCAGGGTTGTCGATCGGGATGTGGCCGGTCTCCGCCAGTAGGAGCATGAAGAACGCGACCGCTCCCAACAGATGAGTCGGCAGCACCATAGCCAATGGCGAAGCCGCGATCGCGTGGTTCATGAGGTATGGGTTGTCGGATGCGGAGAGCACACCCACGGTGAAGAACACCAGGATCAAGGCCGGCTCGGCCAGGCTCCCGATCCACGTGGTCCGGCTGGCCCCGAGGCCCCCAAGAGGGCTCGCCGTGTCGAGCGCCGCCAAGGACATCACGAAGCTGGCCAGCCCCAGAACCAGAGCTCCTCCGAGGAGGTCCCCCAGGAAAGCTAGCGGCAGGGGTTGGTTGGTGATCACGGGGACGATAGTCGAGACTGCGAGGTAGCAGGCCATGGCGACATAGGGGGCCGCCTTGAACACAGGGCTGGCCTGGTCCGAGTAGACACTGCCCTTAGCCATCCACTTGCGCAGATCCCAGTAGGGCTGGAAAATGCCGGGGCCCCGCTTCGACTGCACCAAGGCCGACGCCTTTACCAAGACGCCAGCGTAGAGGGGCGCAAAGAGGACGACGGCAAGCGACTGCAGAAACTGCAGCAAATAAGGCAACGCGGCTCTCCACATGAGGGCTGACCAAGACTTCTCGGTAGAGGCCATCAGTCGGTAAACCGACGTACACGGGCCCCATCGCGCTGCTCGGCGCATTCTCGCATACTCTCGGGAGGCGGTGTCAAGTTGCCGTTCCACCAGGTCTTGAGGCCGCGTCTCACGGCTCACCGCCGTACCGGTCGCGGCGGCCACCTGAGCGTCAGGCGGGGGACCTCGAATGCAAGGCTACGCAGCCGTCCGGTGTGTCCCCAGCATCTCCGCCACTTGGGCCGAGTCGAGATGAGGT
>JAKAWF010000039.1 GCA_021817025.1 bacterium | reverse complement strand
CTGGCCGGCGAGGTTGCCGACTCCGGTCAGGCTGCTGCTGCCTGCCGGGTTGAAGTGGCTGGTCAGTTGCGGCGGCACCCCCGCCGCCGCCAGGTTCTTGGGAAGTTGCCCGGTGAAGGTGGACGCGAGGTAGGTGCCTGCGATCGCGAGCCCGACCGAGCCGCCCATCTGGCGGAAGAAGGTGAGGTTGCTGGTGGCGACCCCGATGTCCTTCTGGGGCACCGCGTTCTGGACCACCACCGTGTAGGCGGACATGGAGGGCCCGACTCCGACTCCCATCACGCCCATCCACGCCCAGAGCGTCCAGTTGCCGTCGGTGGCGGTGAGCTGGGTCATCAGCAGGAGCCCGATGGTGGCCATGATCATGGATCCCACCAACAGCATCTTGTACTTGCCGGTGCGGCTGATGACCAGACCGGCGCCCACGCTGGTGCCCATCAGGCCCACCAGCAGCGGCCACACCATGTAGCCGGAGGCGGTGGCACTGATCTCCCGCACGGCCTGGTAGTAGCGGGGCAGGAAGATGACCCCGATGAAGAAGGCGAAGGAGAGCAGGAACATGGCCACCTGGGAGGCGGCGTAGGTGCGCACCTTGAACAGGTGCAGGGGCACGATGGGCTCTTGGGCCCGGTGTTCGACGTAGATGAACAGCGCGCCCAGCACCGCCGAGAGCGCGATCAGCCCGCCCACCCGCCAGTCCAGCCACCCAATGGCCTGGCCGGAGGAGCTGTCGAGGCCCTTCTCGGTCAGCCCGATCAGGAGTGGGATCACGGCGGCGGTGAACACCAGGGTGCCGAGGTAGTCGATCGAGGGCCGGGCGCCCTCCTTGCGATGGTTGGGCAGGATCGAGCCGATCACGGCCAGGGCCACGATCCCGATCGGGAGGTTGACGTAAAAGACCCAGTGCCAGCTGATGTTGTCGGTGATGAAGCCGCCCAGGAATGGCCCCACCAGGAAGGCCAGTCCGAAGACCGCCCCGAAGAAGCCCTGGTACTTGCCCCGCTCCCGGGGGGTGAAGAGATCTCCGATGACCGCCAGCGAGATCGGGAAGAGCGCGCCTGCTCCCAGCCCCTGAAGGCCCCGGAAGAAGATCAGCTCGGCCATGCTCTGGGACAGACCGGAGAGGGCGGAGCCGATCAGGAAGATCGAGATCCCGATCATCAGCATCAGCTTGCGGCCGAAGATGTCGGAGAGCTTGCCGTAGATCGGGATCGTGACCGTGCTGGTGAGCAGGTAGGCGGTCACCACCCACACGTACAGGCTGTTGCCGCCCAGGTCGGTGACGATGGTGGGCAGCGCGGTCCCCACCACGGTCTGGTCGAGGGCACTCAGGAACAACCCCAGCATGACCGCGCTGACGATGGCCAGTTTGGCGCGGTGGGACAGTTCGATCGACGGGTGCACTGAGTCCATCGGTGGCTTCGTCCTCCCTGGGCGTGGGTCCTCAGTGGGACCGCAAAAGCTTAGCCCCACGGTAATAGTTACGTTGAGGCTAAGTATAGCTCAAGGGCATGCCGTGCGCTGGCGGCGCCCCTCAGGACGCTGGCGGCCCGGGCCGCGGTCTGGCCCCAACCGGGACACCAAGTGCCACACCTGCCGCCCCAGCCCGTCCGGGAGCGCTGTCCGCCCAGGGGGCAGTGCGCAGGTGGCTTGTCTCGGCGAGAACGGGAGCACGCCACCGGAGCCTCCCGGGGGAGGCTCCGTGGCGTCTGCGCCAGGGAGACCTCCGGCTTCGCGAACCGAGGATGGAGCTCTGGAATCGGGCAGATGCCGGCGCAATCCGCCTCCGAGTCCTGGCCTGTCATCTGGGCGCAGCTCCCACCGGGAGACCGCCCAGCGGACCTCCTGGTGGTGGGCGGGCCGCCCGTGCTTGGTGCCCTCGATCACCACTTGGCCGGTGGCCGCCGGGGAGCGCCCGGGCTGATCGCGGCAACTTCCAGAGAACCCAGAAACCCCCTCTCTGACGCGATCTCGAAGGCCTGGCGGGGGGTTGGTCCGCTGGGGAGACGCCGGCCCGCTTCCGGCGACGGCCGGTCCGCGGGCTGGCGCGTGTGTCCGGGGGGCCCGCTGGCCCGAGCCAGTTCTCGCGGGCTTGGACGGCTGGGTCACACTTCGATGACAAGTGCCCCCGGATCCCGGCGCCGGTGCTACCCTGCAGACCACGAGTGGATTGCAGCCATCATCCACCCGGGTATCGGCGGCCGTTTGTGGTGCAGGTGCCAATGTCTGAGTACGTCGCCGCTCCGGCGAGTGGGAGGGGGCGGGACAGGCCACAGGAGCCGGAGCGCATCCTGATCGTCGACGACACCCCATCCAACGTGCGCCTGCTGGAGAGGATGCTCTTCAGTGCCGGCTACCCCGAGGTGTCCAGCACCGGAGAGGCCGAGGCTGCGCTGGCGGCCTTTCGCGAGGCCCGGCCGGATCTTGTTCTTCTGGATCTCCACATGCCGCACCTGGATGGTCTCGAGGTCATGGCCCAGATCCTGGGGGAGGTCCCCACGGGAGACTTCCTGCCCGTGATCGTGGTCACCGCGGACGCCTCCGGGGCGGCTCGAAACCGCGCCCTGGAAGCTGGTGCCACGGACTTCTTGACCAAGCCCTTCGAGTACGCCGAGGTGGTTCTGAGGGTGCGGAACCTGCTCCGCACCCGCCGTCTCAATCAACGGCTGCAACTCCGCGCGCGGGAACTGGAGGCCCAGGTGCAGCGGGAACAGGAGCGCCGCCACCTGGCTGAGCGGCAGAGACGCGACATCCTGGCTGGCATCCACCGCGTTCTCCATGGCACGGGCTTCGAGGTGGCGTTTCAGCCGATCGTCGAACTGGGCTCAGGAGTGGTCGTCGGCGTGGAGGCGCTGGCCCGCTTCCAGGAACACCCGGAGCGCGGGCCAGACGCCTGGTTCGCGGAGGCGACCTCGGTCGGACTGGGCCTTGACTTGGAGTTCTTCGCGGCCAAGCAGGCTCTGGCCAGGTGGCGGTCCCGGTCGCGGACGGGCTACCTGGCCTTGAACCTGTCCCCGGAAGCGCTCTGCTCCGCGATGCTGTCCGAGCTTGTCAGCTCCGTCCCCCCCGAGCGTCTGGTGGTCGAGCTGACGGAGCACACCGCCGTGGCGGATTACGGTCGGCTGCTGGAGGTGCGGGACAAGCTGCGGGGACTGGGGGTGCGGCTCGCCATCGACGACACCGGAGCGGGCATCTCCAGCTTCCAACACGTGCTGCAGCTGCATCCGGACGTGATCAAGCTGGATCGATCGCTCATCCAGAGCCTCGACCAGGACCCCGCCCGACGCGCCTTGACCGCCGCCTTGCTGGCTCTCAGCCAGTCGATTGGCGCCAAGGTCGTGGCCGAAGGGATCGAAACCAGAGAGGAGCTGGCGGCGCTGCAGGTCTTGGGCGTGCCGCAGGGACAGGGCTACTTGCTCGGTCGTCCTGAGATCGAGCCAGTGGGCACGCCGGGGACACCCGCCGGCGCAGTCTCTGAAGCGGGGCGAGACGAGCGCTGGCCCGGCGCACCAGAGTGAGCTTGCGCCTGTTTGGCACCCGAAGCGGTGCCGCTCGTCTCACGGGCAAGGCGCCCTCCCGCATCCCCCGCTGGGCGGACCTGCCCCTGAACTGGAAGGGCGCTGTGGTGGTGGCAATCCCGTTGGTGGTGCTCCTGGTCAACTGGGGTTCCTTGCTCTATCTGACCGGCACCGAACAGGCAGACCGTCAGGCCGCCGATCAGGCGGCCGAGGTGACGCAGTCGGGACAGCAGGTGCTAGCTGGGCTGCTCGACGCCGAAACTGGAGTGCGCGGGTATCTCCTCTCCGGCGACCCGAGTTTCCTGCAGCCCTATCAGACCGCGCTGCAGCGGCTTCCAGGTCTGCTGAAAGCCCTTCCGGCCCAATCCGCGGGAAGTCCGGCCGCGGTCGGCAAGGACGTGGCGCGGCTGACCGCCCTGGCTCACAGCGAGCTGTCCACCCTGGGCTTGCTCAGAGCCAGCCGGAGCGCCCCTGCGAGCGCGCTCCAGTCCTATCTCCTGGCCGGGAAGACCACCATGGACGAGGCTCGCGTCGAGATCGACGCGATCACGGCGGCGGAGGCGACCCGGGTGGCCGCTCAGGACCGGGCGCTGGCTGCAGCCGGTGCGGGAATCCTGGTGGTGCTGATCGCAACGGTTCCTCTGGGCATTGCCGGGGGAGCGCTGGCGATGTGGTTGTTCACACGTGGCATTGGACGGCGGATTGCCGCGGTCCAGATGAGCGCCCGTAACCTGGCGTCAGGGGCCGCGCTTGCCCGTGCCCCCGCCGACGCCGACGAGGTGGGGCAGCTGGCTCGAGCGGTGGAGGAGGCGGGCCGACTGCTGACCACGCGAGAGGCTGAGGTCAACGCGGCGGCACTCACTGCCCAGGATGCCAACCGTGCCAAGACCGAGTTCCTCTCGCGCATGAGCCACGAGCTGCGGACGCCTCTCAACGCCATCCTCGGCTTCGGTCAGCTGCTGGAACTCGAACCGCGCTCGGAGGAGGACGGGGAGAGCATCGAGCAGATCCTCAAGGCCGGTCGGCACCTGCTGGAGCTGATCAACGAGGTGCTCGACCTGTCACGCATAGAGTCCGGGCACCTGGCGCTGTCGATGGAGCCAGTGGACACCAGAGACGTGATCACGGAGTCCGTGCACCTCTTGAGCCCCATGGCGGACCATGCTCAATGCGACCTCCATCTCGAATTGGCACAGTCGCCCCTCATGGTCATGGCTGACCGGCAGCGACTGAAGCAGGTCCTGCTGAACCTGCTCTCCAACGCCATCAAGTACAACCGTCCCGGAGGCTCGGTGGTCGCCAGCTCTGAGGTGAGCGCAGAGGGGCGGGTCGTGATCGACGTGTCGGACACCGGCATCGGGATTGCTCCCGAGATGATCCCAAGGCTGTTCAGCCCCTTTGACCGACTTGGCCTCGAGGGCACTTCGGTCGGGGGCACTGGACTGGGCCTGGCCCTCTCGAGATCTCTCACCGAAGCCATGGGCGGTGAGATTCGGGTTGCCAGCACCACGGGGGTGGGCACCAGCTTCACCTTGGTGCTCGGCGGAGTCCCGGCCGGTTCGAGCGCCGGCGAGCGAACCATCCCAGCCGTGTCCCTCGGGCCCGACCAGCGACCGGAAGCACAGGGGACCCTTGTCTACATCGAGGACAACCTCTCCAACCTGAGGCTGGTCGAGCGCCTGCTCCGACAGCGGCCGCAGGTGCGCCTGGTGCCGGCCATGCAGGGCCGGCTGGGACTGGAGCTGGCGGCTGAGCACTCGCCCAAGCTGGTGCTTCTCGACCGGCACCTCCCCGACATCGATGGCGCGGAAGTTCTGCGCCGCCTCCGGACTCATCCGGCCACGGCCAGGAGTGCGATCTACATCCTCACCGCCGACGCCTCCCCGGGCCAGAAGGAGCGTCTCTTGGCAGCCGGCGCCACCGGGTACCTCACCAAGCCGATCGACATCGACGCCTTCCTCTCGGTGCTGGACAGTGCCATGGGATATCGGGCCGCAATGCCAGCCCGGCTGGCGTGAGCCTTCCTCACCGTTGCCATTGAGTGAACTTGAGTCAAGCCCACCGCTGGTGACACCCCTGCTCGGGGTTCCTCCCCCCAGTGCTGGGTTCGGTTCTGGCCTCACCGTGGAACGCACACCGCCGAGGTAGTGGTCTTGCACCGCTCTCCGGGTGCCGAATGCGTCGGCATCTGAACCGCCGCCTGTACCGTCTGAGGACGGCCCGGGAACGAACGGGGCCGTGGCTCCAACTGAGCCACAACTGGCACGGTCCGGCCAGTCACGGAGGTTCTGAGCAGCGTCGCTGTCCCGGTCGACCAGCTCACCCGTCACTGCGCAGACGAGTTGCGGGGCCAGCCTCTGGGGCTCGATCAGCCGGCAGCCGCAGCCGTGATGGATCTTTGACGAGGCGAACCAACGGTCAGCTACCGTCGGCTGGGTCCCTCTCCCCGCCAGCTTGTAGGTGAGCTGGGGCCGGATCCGACCGAGTGCGGCGTCGGACACAAAACGCCGCAACGCCCGGCGCCCCATGCTCTTCTTCATGGCCGCGAGATCGAGGTCCTCGATCACAACCTCGCGGTAGGTCGCCGCCAGCCAGGTGGTGAGCCGGTGGGACGCCTGCTGGCGCAGGTTGACGCAGCGACGGTCGAGGCGGGCGAGCTTGGCTTTCGCCGCGCTGTGCCCCCGAGAGCCGGGAATGCGTCGGGACCGCTGCCGCCCCACCCGGCGGCGCTTTGTGAGCGTCGCCCGCAGGGGGGCGGGGTTGGGAACTTCGATGATGTTGCCGCCGGTGTCGGCGATGGTGGCCAGGGACCGGATCCCGAGATCGACGCCGGCCCGCTCCTTGGTCGGCGTCGAACGGGGATGGTTCTCGACGATGCACCCGAAGGAGACGAACAGCCGTCCCCATCTCTGGCTGAGGGTGGCGTTGAGGACCCGGGCCGAGCCTGTGCCGAGCAGGCGCTCCAGGCGGCGGGTGTTCTCCTTCGACCGCAGTTGGCCGACCACGGGCAGGCTGATGGGGCGCCGGTCGGGCTCGACTCTGATCGCGCCGGCACCGGCAGCTTTCCATCTCGGAACCAACGGTATGCGGTCACCGGATGAATGCCTTGTAGCCTCGCCCACTCCTTCAAGTTCATCTCCGCCCATTGTGGCCCGCCGTACCAACAACTGTTCGCAACCCCCAGGCCGGCTCTGACTCGCGCCGCGGGCGATGGGCGGCGCCGCCCGCCGCCCCCACTGCCAGAGCTGGTCGACTCGCGGGACCCGGTTTGCCGAGCTGCTCGCTGGACTGTCGCCACCGAGACGGCAGTGGGGACGCGACGTGCGGCTGCTTGCCTTTCCCCGCCCAGTAAGCCATCGGGGCTGGGAGCGGAGGGGCTCGTCCCGGGCCCGGCCCCAACCCCTGAGGGCGGCTGGGTCATCCGGAGCTCTCGGCCGACAGCCCAGAGGGTTGATCCGCGGCCTCGCTCCAGCTGGGCCCGCCAGGTCCCAACCGGAATGCCAGTTGCAAAGGTTCCGGGCGGATTGTCAGCCGATCGTGACCGGGACCGCGAACCCCAGGTCGCGCTGGAGCAGGGCGGGGACCAGCTCCCGCAGCAGGGCGGAGAGCTCAGCGACCTGCTGCGGGTCGGTGCGCAGGCGCAGCGTGGGCCCCCGCAGGGCGGCCAGGGCGGTCCCCTCCGGGAGCTGCTCCAGGAGGGCGGCGAGCAGGTGGCTCACCAGGCGGGCCCCCGCATCGCTGAGGCGGCGGTCCCGACCGCAATCGGAGGTTGGCTCACCCCAGGGCAGCGACTGGGGGCACCGTCCGGGCGCTCCGAGCCACTCCCAGGTGTCACGGTAGTGGGAGAGGTGGGCCAGTCCCTCCGGGATCTGCCCAGGTCGGTCCAGGGCAGATCCCCACAGGGGCTCGTGGTGGTCGGTCCGGGGTCGCCTGGCGGCCAGCGACCGTTGCCACGAGCCGGGCCCGGGTGATCCGGCGTTCAGCGCCCCGGTGGTGAGGTCGGAGATCAGCTGGGCATCCTGGCTCCAGCAGGCCGCGAGCAGCAGGGTCGGAGCGGGGATGCGGACCTCGAGCAGCGTTTGGGAGCGGCGCTCCTGGGCATGGCTCCTGGTGAGTGGCCTGGCCTCCACCGCCGCGAAGAGCCCGGCCGGATGGGGCAGGTTGAGTTCGTAGCCGGCTAGCGACAACCGGCCCATCAGCAGGAGGTCTCCGCTGTAGGGCAGCTGCTTGCGCCGGGTGGGCATGGCCCGGCCCCAGGCTGACAGCGCCCGCTCCAGCTGGGCCAGCTTCCAGGCCCCGTCGTCCTCCCCTCGAGCCGGCTCGGGCTCGCGCTCCTCGGCCGGCTCGACCAGCCCCACCATGGTGGTGAGCCGGTGCCGTTCCACGAATTCGAGTCCCCGCAGCGCCAGCCGCAGCTCGGAGTGGGGTGGGAGGTCGCCAATCAGGAGCTTCGACAGGGAGCCCGCCGCCACTCCCTTGGCAAACTGGGCCAGGGACAGGTCCCAGCTCCCGCCCGGGATCGTGATGTGGAGGTCGCCAGGCCCCGCGCGCAGCAGCACCGCCGCCGCCGGCCCCGCCGACCAGGAGGGTGCCTTCGCGGGCCTGCGCACGGGGATGCCCTTGGTGGGCGTCCGCCCCCTGATGGCCAGGTCATAGGCGGCCCGGCGCTCCGGAGTCGCCACCAGCGACCAGGCTGCCTGGAGCTGGCTGAACAGCGCGTTGGCCCGCTTGAGATCCAGCCGCTGAGGGCCCTGCCGGTGCACCTGGACGTCAGGATGGAGTTCCCGGGCCCGAGCTCGGTACCTGCGCCTCAGCTCCTGCCAGCTGTCGGTGCGCTCGGCCCCGAGCAGATGGTAGACATCGATCGCCGAAGGGGCGCTTGCTCTCATTGGAGATCAAGCGTACCTGGCCGTCTGAGGCGGCGGACCCCACCCGGCCGCGCCGGGGAGCTCAGAGATCGAAGGGGTCCTGGAAGAAGCCGGGAAGATGGGCGGACAGCCAGTCATTGAACACCGTGAAGTGGTTGACCATGACCAAGGCGCCCATCGCCACCACCACCGCCCCGCCCAGGACCGAGACCAGCCGCTGATGGCGGGCCGCCGCCCGCAGCAGGGGGCTGATCCGGTCGATCAGCAGGGCCGCCAGCAGGAAGGGGAGCCCCAGGCCGATGACGTAGGCGATCATCAGGTAGATCCCTCGCGCCGTCGTGCCCTGGCTGATCCCAGAGGTCAGCACCGCCCCCAGGACTGGGCCGATGCACGGCGACCAGCCGGCCGCCAGGCCCACTCCCAGCAGGAATCCAGCCGGGAAGCCGCCACCTCGAAAGCGGGCCGGGAGCGGGCGCAGGTCCCGGGCCAGCCCGGGGATGCGCAGCAGGCCCATGAGGTTGAGGCCGAGCAGGATGACCAGGATGCCCAGGAGCGGGGTCACGACCCCCTTCCAGGGTGCCAGCACCCGGTCCAGGGCGTAGAAGAACGCAACGCAGAAAAGCCCCAGCCCGGCCGCGAAACCAAGCGCGCCCCTGAGCACCCGCCCGCGGGCCCGGGGGAGGCCACTCTCGGGTGCGCCGGCCGCGGCTGGGGCAGGGCCGCCAGGACCGGCCGCGGAGTTGGACAGGAAGGCGAGGTAGGCGGGCACCAGCGGGAGCACGCAGGGGGACAGGAACGAGGCAGCGCCCGCGGCGACCGCCAGGGGCAGGGTGATCGTGTCGAGGTTCAAGAGGGCCCCACCGCCTGGCCCTGGGCCCGGCGGGATCGGCGCCGTAATGCGCTCACCTGGTCACTGGGGGATTGGCCTTCCAGCTGCCCTGGCCTACTGCGGCGGGTGGAGTCCGGCCATCCGCTCCAGCTCCCGCTCCGCCAACTCCGGGGCCAGCTTGCGGAACAGCGGCTCGGGAGGGTTGAGTTGGTGCCCGGCCGGTAGCCGGGTGGGCAGCCAGGCGGGCCCCGTTCCCGGCCAGTTGGTGGTGAGGACCAGGTGGCGGTCGCCGTCCCCCGCGTCCACCTCGTGGATCTCCGGCATGGGGGCGATCACCCCCTCCAACCCGAGCATCTGGTGGAGGCGCTGGGAGCTGAAGGGAAGGAACGGTGTGAAGATGGTCTTGAGGCTGGCGACGCCCTGGATCGCCACGAACAGCACCGTGGCGGCCCGCTCGGGCTCGACCTTGAGGAGCCGCCAAGGCTCCATGTCCCCGAGATAGCGGTTGACCTGCGCGGCCAGGCTCATCGCCTCCGCCAGCGCCGCCTTGAAGCGGGCCGCGTCCAGCATCGCGCCGACCAGTTGGAAGCCATCCTCGATGGCCGCGAGCAGGGCCGAGTCGGCATCGTTGAGCGATCCCGGCTGGGGCACTGCTCCGAAGTGGCGGGCGGTCAGCTGCAGGGTGCGATGCACCAGGTTGCCCCAGGTGGCCACCAGCTCGTCATTGTTGCGGCGGATGAACTCGGCCCAGGTGAAGTCGGTGTCCTGGGTCTCGGGGCCGCCGGCTGTCAGGTAGTAGCGCAGGGGGTCCGGGTCGTACCGTTCCAGGAAGTCTCCCACCTCGATCACGATGCCCCGGCTGCTGGAGAACTTCTGCCCCTCCTGGGTCAGGAACTCACTGCTGACCACGTTCTCGGGGAGGACCAGGGGGGGGTGGGACGGACCCCCGCCAAAGTCACCACCGCTCCCGTAGCCCATCAGGATGCTGGGCCAGATCACGGCGTGAAAGACGATGTTGTCCTTGCCCATGAAGTAGAAGTGGCGGGCGGAGGGGTTCTGCCACCACTCCCGCCAGGCCTCGGGGCGACCCTGCAACCGGGCCCACTCGATGCTGGCCGAGAGGTACCCGATCACGGCGTCGAACCAGACATAGATACGCTTGTCGTCGCGCTGCTCGAATTCGGGTAGGGGGATCCTGATCCCCCAGTCGATGTCCCTGGTGACCGCGCGCGGGCGCAGTTCCCCGAGCAGGTTCAAGGAGAAGGCGCGGACGTTGCTGCGCCAGTCGGCCTTGCCCCCGATCCACTCGGAGAGCGCCTTGGCGAAGGCCGGCAGGTCGAGGAAGAAGTGCTCCGACTCTCGAAACACCGGGGCCTCGCCGTCGATCCGAGAGCGAGGGTCGATCAGATCGGTCGGGTCGAGCATGCGGCCGCAGCTGTCGCACTGGTCGCCCCGGGCGGAGGTGTAGCCGCAATGGGGACAGGTGCCCTCGATGTAGCGGTCGGGGAGGGTCCGGCCGGTCCGGGCGGAGAACGCCCCCTGCTGAGACTGGCGGATCAGGAATCCCCGCTCCTGCAGGGTGCGGAACATGTCCTGAACGACCAGAGCATGGTTCTTGGTGGTGGTCCTGGTGAAGAGGTCGTAGCCGAGGCCGAGCCGGCGCAGGTCCTCCGCGATGACCGCGTTGTAGCGGTCGGCGATCTCCTGCGGGCTCACTCCTTCGCGGTCGGCCGCGACCAGGATCGGGGTGCCGTGCTCGTCGGTGCCGCTCACCATCAGCACCTGAGCCCCGCGCAACCGCTGGTAGCGGGCGAAGATGTCGGAGGGGACTCCGAACCCCGCCACATGGCCGATGTGGCGCGGGCCGCTGGCGTAGGGCCAGGCCACCGCCACCAAAATGGGGGCGGCCGCGGGGTCGGTGCTGTTCAAGACCTGACCGATGGTATCCGGTGGGCCCCACACCAAGTGGAACAATGCACGGATGGCCTACCAACCCCGGGTGATGCTGGTCATCGCCGACAGCTCCCGCACCGGTGGCCCCGAGCACGTCATCACCCTGGCGCGCCAGCTGCAGGCGGCCTCCTGGCAGGCGCTGGTCGTGTGTCCGGAGGGCCCGCTCCGGGAGCGTTGCGCGCAGGCGGGAATCGCCAGCGCTGGCCTGGGCATGAGCGGACCTCAACTGGCGGCCGCTCCGGTCAGGCTCCGCCAGCTGGCGCGTCGCTTCGACGCCGACTTGGTGCACAGCCACGCCCTGCGCGCCGGAATGATGGTGCGGCGGGCTCGGACCGGGCTCCCGTGGGTCCACACCCACCACCTTGACGGCTGGTTCACCACCAGCCGTCCCAGGCTCATGGCTCACCGCCACGAGCTGCGGCTGCTGGCCGCCCGCGCCGACCGCCAGATCGCGGTCTCGGCCGCGGTCCTGGAATTCCTCGAGGTTGAGCTCGGCGTCGGGGGCGCTCACCTGCGCCTGGTGGCCAACGGGATCGACCCCCTGCGCCCGCGCCTGCGCCCGCGGCCCGCAGGGGCCCGGGTGGGCACCCTGGCTCGGCTCACCCACGCCAAGGGGATCGACCTGGCGGTGATGGCGCTGGCGGCCCCGGCAGGCCGCGACCTCAGTCTGTTGGTCGGCGGCAGCGGGCCCGAGCTGCGTTCCCTGATCGATCTGGCCGCTTCCCTCGGCGTCGCCAGCCGGGTCCACTTCCTGGGCGACGTGGCCGACCGCCAGCAGTTCTTCGACAGCTGCGACGTGGTCTGGGTACCCTCCCGTGAGGAGCCCTTCGGGCTGGTGGCCTGTGAGGCGATGAGCGCGGGGGTCCCGGTGGTGGCGAGCCGGGTTGGCGGCCTTCCCGAGATCCTCGACCCGCCCAACTCCGGCGTCCTGGTCGGCCCCGCCAACCCGGCTGCGCTGGCGAGCGTCACGGCCGCGCTGCTGGCCGACTCCGAGCGCTACCAGCGCCTCTCGGGGGCCGGGGTCGAGCGCGTGCTCCAGCACTTCTCGGCCCAGAAGATGGGCGCCCTGACCAGGGGCGTCTACCGGGAGGTTCTCAGGTGAGAACCGACGCGGCCCCCTATTTCTTGGAGGCCTGGTAGTAGGGGTTGGCCCCCTGGGCGTGGTCGGTCGTGTCGACCACGTCGTGGAGCTCGGTGAACCGCTCCAGGAGGGCGGTGCGCACCCCCTGGGAGAGGGTGACCTCGGCCAGGCCGCAGCCCTGGCAGCCGCCCCCCATCTGGACGTAGGCGACGCCATCGGCGATGTCGAGCAGACCGATGTAGCCGCCGTGGGCCCCGACCGCCGGGTTGATCTCCTCGTCGAGCAGCTGCTGGACCGCCTGGGCGAGCGGATCCGCGTCCGGGTTGTAGCCGGTCTCCAAGGAGAGGGCGCCCGAGATCGCATCGGCGTCGACCTTGGCGCCGATGACGTGGCGGGAGATGACCTTGGGGGCGACGAAGGAGATGTCGTCGCTGCCCCGGACCAGCACCTCGTCGTCCTTCAGCTCGCCACTCTCCACCAGCGCGAAGCTGTAGGTGAGGCGCTCCCCCTGCAGGCCGGCCGGGGCGATCGAGATCCAGCCTTCAGGGTGCCCTTGGCGCTCTCTGAAGGTGCGGATCCTCGCCGCGGCGCGCTCGCTGAGGACGAGGGCGGGCAGGTCGTCGGGGGGGCTGACCATACCGATAGTCTGACGCAGTGAGCCGAGCTGTGCTGCTGGTGCTGTCGAGCAGGACCTATCGCGCCACCGCCTTCCTCGCGGCCGCGCGCCGGCTGGACCTGGAGGTGGTGGTCGCCAGGGAGGACCCGTCGACTCTGGGACACCTCCATCCCGAACGGGAGCTGGTGGTCGACCTCCTGCATCCGGAGGAGGCGGCGGGGCGGGTCGCCCGCCTCGCCGGTGCGGCGAGGATTCAAGCGGTGGTGGCGGCGGATGAGGCCGGAGTGATCTATGCCGCCCGCCTGGCGGCGGCCCTGGGCGTGGGCGGCAACTCCCCCGCCGCGGCCGCGGCCACCAGGGACAAGGCCCAGCTCCGCCGGCTCTTGGCGGCGCGCGCGATCCCGCAACCGGGCTTCGCGCTCTGGGCCGCCGGGGCGCCGCCACCAGCCCTCGGCTTTCCAGCCGTGGTCAAGCCCTTGGATCAGGCGGCCAGCCGGGGCGTGATCCGCGTCGAGAACGAGCTCCAGCTGACTCAGGCCGGACACCGCATCCGGGCCATGCTGGCGGGGGACCCGGACTGCCGGGCGGACCACTCCCAAGCCGACCTGCTGGTCGAGGAGTTCGTGGCCGGCAAGGAGGTGGCGGTGGAGGCGCTGCTGCTGGATGGCGAGTTGCAGCCGCTGGCGATCTACGACAAGCCGGAGCCGCTCGACGGTCCCTACTTCGAGGAGAGCATCTACACGGTGCCCACCGGGCTTTCTGCCGACCGGAGCGCGCAGGTGTGGAGACAGCTTCAGAATGCGGTCTGGGCTCTGGGACTGGGGACCGGGCCGGTGCATGCTGAGTTTCGGCTCGGGCAGGGGCAGCCACGCCTGATAGACCTCGCCTCCCGGTCCATTGGCGGCCGGTGCTCGGCGGTCCTGCACTTTCGCTCCGGGGCGACTCTGGAGGAGCTCATCCTGCTCAACGCGCTGGGGGATCCGCCTCCCGACCATGAACTGACCGCGGGCGGCTCCGGGGTCATGATGTTGCCCATCCCGGCGTCGGGGCGGCTGCTGGAGGTGGCCGGTCAGGAGCGGGCGCTGGCGGTGCCGGGGGTGGACCGGATCGAGATCACAGTGCCGATCGGCGGCCAGATCGCGGCCCCGCCCGTTGGCGATCGCTACCTGGGCTTCATATTTGCCCACGGAGCAGACGGACCGGCAGCGGCCGGGGCGCTGCGCCAGGCGCACGCGCAATTGCGGGTCGAGGTGGAGCCGGCAGGGTGATCCGAGCCGGGGACCCGGGGCCATGCCCGCGCCGACGGGGGCCCGAGCCGGATCCCCGGCAACCTCCGCGCCCGCGGCTGGCCCCGGACCAGTCGGGGGGATCTCGGCGGACCAGTGCAGCGTGGCCCATGGCAAATTGCAGTCGCAACGGGAGGCCGTCCCAGATGCCCATGAGGCGGCTCTGGAGCGGCTGCGCGATGGCATTCTGGGTCTGACCGCATCGTCAGGCTGGCTTGAGTGGCTGCGCTTCTGCCGCCGCTTCCGCACCTACAGCTTCTCCAACCAGGTGCTCATCTTGTCCCAGCGCCCCGAGGCCACCTGGGTGGCTGGATACAGGAGCTGGCAGGAGCTCGGACGCCAGGTGCGCCGCGGCGAGCGGGGGATCTCGATCCTGGCTCCATGCTGGCCCCGTCCGGCGAGTACCGAGGTGCAGGAGGAGGGGGATCCGACACCTCTTGCCGAGGGCATGGCCTTCCGGGTGGTGCGGGTCTTTGACGTGGCCCAGACAGAGGGCGACGAGCTCCCGCGGCCCTTGGCCGAGCTGACGGGCGAGGCGCCTCAGGCGCAGCTGGACCGCCTCCTTGGGCGGGCGGCGGACGCCGGCTTCGCGGTCGAGTTCATGGAACTTCGCGGTGGCCGCCACGGGGACTGCAGCCACGCCCTGCGCCGAATTCGCATCGACTCTCGACTGGGCCTGGCGCAGACAGTCAAGACGCTGACCCATGAGCTGGCCCACATGCTGCTTCACGGAGGTGAGTTTCAGGGCTCGCGGCCCCTGGCCGAGCTGGAGGCGGAGAGCGTGGCCTACGTCGCCTGCCGGGACCTTGGCATCGACAGCTCCAGCTACAGCTTTGGCTACCTTGCCAGCTGGGCCGGGGGTGGGCCGGAGGCGGTTCGCTCGATCACCGCCTCTGGAGGCAGGATCGCGGTGGCGGTGGACCGGATTCTGGTGGCGCCACCGAAGCCAATGGCGCACCCGCGGTCGCCCCGCCCAATTTGAGGTCGCGCTGGCGCCCCCTGATGGCAGGCGACGCTCCCGAAGCCGTTGCGAGATGGCCAGATCCAGGCGCCAGTGCCAGGTCGGCTCGGGCCTGACCTGGGGCGGTGGCTCGCCAGGCGCGCCAGCCTGCCCGGACCAGCTCCCTGACCGTGGTGGCCGGCCCCTGGCCCCCACCGCAAACGCTGGGCGAGTCCGGCCCCCGTCAGCTATTCGCCGACGCTGCCGTCGATGGCCTCCCGGAGCAGGTCGGCGTGGCCGATGTGCCGGGCCGTCTCCTCGATGAGGTGCAGCAGTACCCAGCGTAGTGAGAAGGGCAGGCCATCCCAGGCGGGCATGGCGGAGAGCTGATCCGGGCCGTCGGCTTGGGCCACTGCCCGGCGGCTTCGTTCGCAAGCGTCGCGGTAGCGTTGATGCACCGCCTCGGGATCGAGCTCCCCTCCGGTGCGGAACTCCCACTCCGGGTCGTTGTCAAAGTCAACCTCGGGCCAGGGCGCGGGCAGTCCCCGACCCAGGAACCTGGCCTCCATCCAGCTCTCCTCCACCAGCGCCAGGTGATAGAGGAGGCCGCCCAGGCTCAGGGCCGAGCTCGGCAGCCGCTGAGCCATCGCGTCCCGGTCCAGTCCCGCGGCCTTGGCCAGCATGGTCTGCCGCTGGAGGTCGAGGAACTGTTCCAGCATCTCCAGGTCCCCTCCCCGGTGCCCCGGCTCCTTTCTGCCGACCAGGGCGAGGAAGGCCAGCACCCGCTGGAGCAGAAGCTTGGCCGCCCTCTCGTCATAGGCGGCCAGACTGCTGTCAGTGAAGAGGTGCGACTCCCCGGGGTAGAGGAAGAGCTTCGCTCCGTGGACCTTGGCGACCAGCTCGCGGGCCGCTTCGATGTCGCCTTCGTCGACGAAATAGGGGTCGTGCTCCATGGCGTGAATCTGGAGCGGAACTCCTCCCGGCCAGGACCCGTCGCCGAACTCCGAAACCGGCACACATCCGTGGAAGAGGAGCGCTCCCTCAGCCCCGGGCCTGGTCTGGGCCAGCATCTGCGCCAGCATCGCCCCCAGGGAGAATCCGGCATAAACCAGCTTCTCGGGGAGCCCCTCGACCGCCTGCCGGCCACGCTCCAGGAGAGTGTCGAAGCCGATCTCCCGGGCGTGGCCGACGCCCTCGGCCACCGTCGGAAAGGTCTGACCCTGGTAGAGGTCAGGTACGGTCACCCGATGGCCAGCGGCGCGGAGGTCGTCGGCGAAAAGGCGCACCCCCTGGGTGAGGCCCTGAGCGTGGTGGAACAGGATGACGTCGGTCATGGTCATTCCTCTGGCTCTGCTGACGGGTCCCGCACATGGTAGGTCACGACGCGGACATTTGAGGTCCGCATCGGCGCGAGGACGGCCCTATCGCCAACGCCGCAGTCCGTCTGCTCGGTTGGCTCCAGGAGCAGCCCGGGCCTGCCGGCCGGCAGCTGTCTGCCGACCGGGGCGTGCCCGAGCGCACCGGGCGCCGCGACGTCGACCAGCTTTGCTCTCTCGGCTACGCCATCGCCGCGGCGCCTGGATCCGGCGGCGGACGCCATGGCTTGGCAAGTGGCGCATCGTTGCCGGCGCTCACCCCGGACGACGCGGAGACGGATGCGGTGGCGGTGGGGCTCGCGACGCCCGCGCCGACCGGAGTCGCCGCCAGCCCGCCGCCCAGCCGTCCAGGCGCGAGACCGGGCCGGCGGGGACCGTTATGGTTGCTTCCGAGCCGAGATGACAGCAGCAGCGAAGCCGGTGCCCGAGCCAAGCCCCATCGCCATCTCCTCACTCTTGCCGAGTCGGGAACAGGCGGCCCTGGTGGAGGCCGGCATCCTGCTGGCGTCGGACCTCTCCCTGGACACTGTGCTGCAACGCTTGGTCGAGCTGGCGGCGCGCCTCACCGAGGCCCGTTACGGCGCTTTGGGGGTGCTGGCGCCGGATGGCTCGATCGCCGACTTCGTGACCGTCGGGCTGGACCAGGCGCAACGGGACTCGATCGGCGACCCGCCCCAGGGGAAAGGGGTGTTGGGGCTGCTTGTGTCGGATCCCCGCCCCCTGCGTCTGGAGCGCATTGGGGATCATCCGAGCTCGGTTGGTTTCCCCAAACACCATCCCCTCATGACCACCTTCATCGGCACTCCGATACGGGCCAAGGGGAGAGTGTTCGGGAACCTCTACCTCACCGACAAGCGGAGCGGTTTGCCATTCCAGGAGGCGGACGAGGAGTTGCTGGTCACCCTGGCCGGCCAGGCTGGAGTGGCGATCGCCAATGCCCAGAGCCATGAGGAGCTGCAGCAGCGCGAGCGCTGGCTGAAGGCTCTCCACCAGACCACCTCGGCCATCCTCTCCAGAGGCTCGGTGGACTCTCTGCTGGCCGCCATCGTCAGGGTGGCCCGTGAGATCAGCAAGTCGGATCTGGCGGCAGTGGTGCTGCCCCACCAGCAGGGGAGTGCCCGGCTCCGGGTGGCGGCGGTAGACGGTCGCGGGAGCCACCGGCTCGAGCATCTCGAACTGCCCCGATCCGGGACCGCCTCCCACGCGGTCATGCGCAGCGGGCGGCCGCGCCTGGTCGAGAGAGGCAGCGCCCAGACCAGCTGGTTCGCCAAGGCCGGGGTGGAGGTGGGAGCGGTGATGGTGGTCCCGCTCACGGTCCAGGAGCGGGTGGAGGGAACCATCCTGATCGCCCGGCCACCGGCCGGGCCGCCGTTCCGGCCCGACGACATGAACCTGCTGGACAGCTTCGCGATCCAGGCGGCGCTGGCGCTCGACTACCTGCGGATCCAGGAGGAGCTGCAGCGGCTGGCGGTGTTGGAGGAGCGCCACCGCATCGCCCGCGACATCCACGACGAGCCGGTGCAAGCTCTGATCTACCTCTCCCGTCGGCTGGAACGGCTGGCCGCGGAGCCTGAACTCACCGGGCCGGCCGCCAGTCAGCTGGCGGAGATCCGCAACCTCGCGATCGCGGTGGCCGACGGCCTGCGACAGCTCACCGAAGGGCTGCGCTCGGAGACTCTCGACGAACAGGGCCTCGGTCCCGCTCTGTCCGAACTGGGAGAGCGGTTCTCCCAGCGCGCCAACGTGGACGTCTCGGTCCGAATCGAGGGCGCCCAACGGCGCTGGTCCGAACCGGTGGAGCGGGGTTTCTTGCGCATTGCCCAGGAGGCCCTCTCCAACGTCGAGCGCCACTCCAATGCCGCTCACGTGGTGATCCGCCTCGACGACCGCTGGTCCTGGCTGCGGCTGGCGATCAGCGACGACGGGATCGGGTTCCGAGTGGTCCACGGGCGGCCCAGCCACGATGGCCTGGGCATGCTGGGGATGCGGGAGCGCGCCACTCTACTGGGAGGTTGGCTCCGGGTCAGGTCCCACCCCGGGCGGGGGACACTGGTGGTGGCCCGGATCATCGCGCCGGAGCCCTTCGCCGGAGGGACCTGAGGTGCCGGACCGCGCGCACGGTGGCAATCACCTAGTGGAAACCGCGTAATACCGGGGGGACTGAGTCGCTGCCGGCGAGCTAACCTTCAATTCAAGGAGCAGCATGAGCGAAGCCATCACCATCGTCATCGCGGAGGATCACACGCTGGTCCGCGAGGGCACCCGCGAGATTCTCACCCGGGAACCCGACCTGGAGGTGGTCGGCGAGGCGGCTCGCGGCGATGACGCGGTCCGGGTCACC
>JAKAWF010000038.1 GCA_021817025.1 bacterium | reverse complement strand
GATCGTCCGCCTCCAGCCCTCCGACTGGGAGGTGGAGAGTGCCGAGCTGGTGACCGGCAGTGCGGGCGTGGAAGCCTACCGCCGCCTGCTCCAGGCGGAGGGAATCGACTGTGGAGGCTGAGGATGGAGCAGCTGCGAGCCCACCAGGGATGCGCTATTCCAGAGGATCTCGAGTACCAGCTCGAGACCGACGTCTGGGTCCGCTTCGAAGCGGACGGTAGCGTCACCATGGGCATGACCGACCCCGCCCAGACCAGAGCCGGCAAGCTCGTGAGCATCCTGTTCAGGCGGCCGGGAAGGCTGCTGGAGGCGGGGCAGAGCGCCGCCACCATCGAGAGCGCGAAGTGGGCGGGCCCCTTCCCCACCCCTCTGTCGGGCGAACTTCTGGCCCACAATCAGGCCAGCTTCGAGCGGGACATCCTGGTCGCCAATCGCGATCCCTACGGGGCCGGCTGGCTGGTGCGACTGCGCCCGACGGCGCTGGCAGGTGAACGGCACCGGCTGACCCCGGGCAGGCGGGCCTTCGAGTTCTACAAGGAGCGCATCGACCGTGATGGAATCCGATGCTTCCGCTGCGCCGACTGAGCCGCTCTGCCGGCTCTGCCAGATGATGCCGGTGGAACCGGGGCGACCGATGTGCCGCACCTGTTGGCAACTCGCCCCCACCTGGGTACGACGAGGTTTCAAAGAGCAACAGCGACTGGAGTGGTCCCACCTGCTGGAGGGTGACTCCATCCGCGCCCCGCAACTGGAGGACAGTGATGGCCATTGACGCTGCCGACAAGACCCTGGACTGCCTGCACATGATGTGCCCGATGCCGATCGTGAAGGTCTCCAAGGCGATCAAGGAGGTGGCGGTCGGGCAGACGCTGCTCCTGATCGCCGACGACCCCGGGGCCACCCCCGACATTCAGACCTGGACACGGCGCACCGGACATGAGCTGGTCACCACCGAGCAGGACGGCAAGGTGCAGCGATTCCTGATCCGGAGGACCAGCTGATGCGGCCCACCTCGGTTCCCGAAGCCCCCCTCGAGGAGAAGCAGCGCCTCTTCGCTGAGGTCCAAGCCGACGCGCGCTTCCCCGACTTCCTCAAGGGTTGCTACGAATGCGGGATCTGCGTGGCGGCCTGCCCCTCCGCACGCTTCTACGAGTTCAGTCCCCGTCGGATCACCCAGGCGGTCGCCCGCCAGGACGTCGAGCTGGTCTGGGAGCAGATGAATGGCGAGGTCTGGGAC
The DNA here is from genome assembly GCA_021817025.1 of bacterium. The sequence continues at coordinate 17,580 of JAKAWF010000038.1, read as the reverse complement.
TGCTCCCAGTGCTTCTCCTGCCTGCGCTGTCCCCGTGGCAACAACCCCGGCGGGGTCATCACGATCCTTCGCGAGGTGGCGGTCCGGAACGGTCTGCGCACCGCCAAGGAGGCGCTGGAAGGGTACGGACGGATCATCTACAAGATCATGGGCACCGGCACGCAGGTCTCCCCGGACATGATCCAGCCGGAGGCGTTCCCGGACTGGGGCCCGGACACCAAGGTGGTCTCGGCCAATCTCGAGCTGTGGCGCAGGGCCCTGCCTCCAGAAACGCTCCACACCACCAGCACCTCATGGGCCGTGTCCGAGAAGACCCTCACCGAGCTCTACTTGATCTGGCACCTGACTGGGGTCCTGGACATGATCAAGAGCATCGATGTCAATCTGCACACGATTCTGGGTGACGTCATGGAGGACCTGCTGGAGGAGCAGGGTTACTCGGTCTGAGATGGCGGAAGTCGCCCTCGGCGCAGAAGAGGTAGAGATCTTCACCGACCCATTCGGCCTGCGCCGGGCGCGACAGCCGACTTTGCTGAACGGTGCCATCGGGCCCAACCACCAGCAGCCGATCACGGCCGTGGACGATCACACCGGCGCGGGTGGCGCGCAGGCGGTAGTCCCAGTCGGCGGGTAGCGGGACCAGCCTGCCGTCGCCCATCTCCAGTTCCCCTTCACAGCCGGCTGCGACCAGCTGACCCGCGCTGTCGACCGCCAGCACCGCGGGCCCTCCGCGCCGGAGCTGGCCCTGCTCGACTTCGCGGCCGCGGCCGTCGAAGCGGTGCCAGCTCCCCGAGCTGGTGCCAACCCACACCCCCTCCTGCCCTGCCGCCACGGCATCACTGACCCGGAGCAGGCCACTCTCGTGGGGATTCCCCCCGGGCGAGGCCTCCCTCAGGGCCCGGTACGCTCCCGCCACTGCCCGAAACCTCTCCGCCGCCCGGGGTTCATCGGGATGATGGTCTGGATGGGTCTCCTTGGCCCGCCGGTGGAAGGCGCGACGCAGCTGGCGGGCAGAGGCATCGATCGCGACTCCCAGCAACTCCGCCGCCTGGCGGCGTCGCGCCTGTGAGACCGGGTCAGGGGCGAGAGAGGCCGGCAAGTCCGCGCTCCAGCGCAGCGCCCCGGAACCGTCCAGTTCGCTGATGCCGCCGGCCTCGGCCACCCAGATCCTGGCCCCGTCTTCATCGGACCAGACTCGTGGCTCCGGGGTGGCTGGCCATCCCGGCACCGGATGGCGCCAGCGGAGCCGCCCGTCCGCGTCAAAGGCGTGGAGCGTCCCGCCGACCGCCGCCACCAGCATCAGAGGACCGGCGGCCAGGAGCTGGGCCAGTGCGCCCTCCATGGTCAGGAGCCGAAGCACGGTGCCGTCCGGGGCCAGCACCAGCAGTTCGCGCCCGAACGGGCGCGCCCGGGCCCTCTGTGTGATCTTGGCCGGCCAGCAACGCAACCACAGCCGGCCGGCGGCGGCAGGGGCGATGTGATGAGCCGGCAGCGGTAGCTCGACCAGCCGCTGGTAGGCGCGGGAGGGAGTGGGCAGCACTGCGATCTCCGGCCTCCCTGCGTCGCGCCCGACCACGACGGACTGGTCGGGCGCGACGGCCCACGAGTTCACGACCGGGCGCAAGGTGAGAGACTCCACTACGGCAAATCCCGCTGGGTCTGGCCGCAGCGGGGATGGGAGTTCCAGCCCAGCTGTGACCCGGGCGCGGTCAGTCAGTCCGCCGATGGGTGAAGTGGAGGGACACATGAAGGGGATCCGGCTGCTAGACCTTGGCCTGTGCTCGTACACCGAGAGCCAGACCCTCTATCACGCGGTGGCGTCGAGCATGGGGCCTGAGGACCCCAACACCATCATCGTCTGTCGGCCGCGAAGGCCGTATGTCTGCATCGGCCGCCACCAGGAGCTCCACCGCGAGGTCGACGTCGCCGCCTGCCAGCGGCTGGGTCTGCCAGTTCTCCGCCGCGAGGTGGGGGGTGGTGCTGTCTACCTCGACCGGGACCAGTTGTTCTTCCAACTGGTCTGGCACCCCCAGGAGATGCCGGCCCAGATCACGGACGCCTTCGAGTACTTCGCCCGCGGTCCGGTGGAATGCTACCGAGCGCTGGGGATCAGCGGAGCGCACTTCGCACCGGTCAACGACCTCCAAGTGGCCGGCCGCAAGATCGGCGGGCTCGGGGCCGCCACCATCGGCCAGGCGTTCGTCTTCGTCGGTTCGATTATCACCGCCTTCGATGCCCGGGCTGCGGCCAGCGTCCTGCGCATCCCCGACGAGAAGCTGCGCGACAAGGTGGCTCAGTCGATGGAGGCGTACGTCTCCAGCCTGGCCCGGGAGCTGGGCTACCGTCCGGCCCCGCGGACGGTCCATCGGGAACTGGTGAGCGCCTTCGAGCGCACCCTCGGCCGCAGCCTCGTGCCCGGCGAGCTGCGCGACGCGGAACGGCTCCAGTACCGTCGCTGGGTCAGCCAGATGCGCTCCTCGGCGTGGATCGACCAGGTCCGCATGCCTCCAGACCGCCTCAAGGCGCTGCGGATCACCGGCAATGTCGGGCTCGGCCACGCTGTCCACAAGGCTGCCGGCGGCCTCCTGCGGGTGACCGTGATCGTGGCGGATCAGCAAATCACGTCAGCCCTGATCAGCGGCGACTTCTACACCGTGGGAGATGCCCTGCAAAGGGTGGAGCAGGCTCTCCTGGGGCCCGCCGACATTGGAGCGGTGGGAGATCGCATCGGAGTTGCCTGGCCGGGCGCAGCCCTGCCGGGCGTGAAGTCTGAGGACCTGGTCGAGGCGGTGCGCCTGGCCCTGGCGCCGGGCAGTTGGGCGGGCGCAGTTTGAACGTCCCAACCGGCGGAGTCCCCGCCGACCACAGCCCCACCCGGGCCCGCACCTGGGTGCACCGGGCCCAGGAACGGCCGTTCCCGGTTTCTCCAGGGCCATTGCACCTCCGCTCACCTGGGATGGCTGACCTCCACCGTGGCGGTGAGCACTGACACCTGGTCCCAGCTGGCTCACCCAGCGGTTCCCAAGCGAGCGTGCATGCCGCTGAGGGCGATGTCGCCGAGCGCCAGTGGGGCTGGCACTGGCGCATCAGGCACCCTGGGTCTCCCTTCCACGAGCGAGAATCTCCGGACTTGTTGAGCGATCCGAATCGGACATCGTCGGGAGCGGTCCAGCCCTTCGTCCTCTGGCGATATCCCACCTACAACCTGGCCCTGCTGGTGGGAGTGGGGCTGGTCGCGGTCCGCCGCTGGCAGCGACTGGCACCGCCACGGCCACCACAGCTGGTGCTGGCCATGGCTGGACTCGCGGCCGTGCTGGCTCTCCAGGCGGGGCTCGGCTTATCACTTGGGAGCCGAGGAAGGGGCGGCGACAGCATCCCGGTCGCTCACCGCCAGCGCCGTGCTGGCCAACTTTCGCACCGCCCCCGCCGACCTTCAGAGCCAGTACCTGTTCCTGGAGTGGCCCGAGATCCAGGCCTGGGCACCGATCCTGGTGGGTCTCCACGACAGCGTCTTCGACGGCGCGGCGGCAGCCGCTCACAGGCGGATTGGGATCGTCCCCGGAGGTCAGCTGGGGCGCCTGCTCCCGGTGCCTTCCTACCTCAGTCCCGACCTTCCCAGGGGCTCGACATCAGCCCGGGCATGGGGTGCGCTCTCCCCCATCTATGACGACAGCCCAAGCGTTCGCCGCGCCTATCCCAGCGCGCGCTCAGGACTTGCCGGAGCTCTGCTCACCTGGGCGGCCGGCCCAGCGGCAACCGGCGGTCTGGGTCTACCTGGCGCCTTACAAGACGGCACTGAATCGGCTCGCCAAGGCGGCAAGACAACCGGCCTCAAACTGAAGCGGCAACCGCAGCCTCCCACGCCGGCGACACGCCCTGGCTCAGGAAGCGGCCGGGGCCCCATGGCGCTCCCGCCCGGCTCGGAACGCCGGCGCCGAGTCCGCCGCAGCCCCACCGCTTGTCAGGCGCTCCTGGCGCTGGCCGCTCACCACTCGTCTGGATCCCAATCATCATCCAGATCCTCATCGAGGTCATCGGAGGTGCCGGCGGCAAGTTCGAGCCGGCGGGCGTCCTCACCCGCCGCCAGCGCGGCGACGGGTCTTACCAACGCCCGCGGGTCGGCGGCGGGGGGATCGTGGATCTCCCAGGCACCGCCTCGGCGCACCAGCAGGTACCAGAGTCCGTCCGGCCCGTAGCGGAGCTGGACTCCAGCCGGCTGGTTGGTGATCCGCTCACTGCGCCGGGAACCGTGTCCGGGCAACAGTCCCATGGCTCTCAAACCCTCCTCCATGACCGCTGGCGGCGGACGCCAGGGCCCCTGATCCAGGACCTCCACCGCACCCGGTCCGCCAGCCTTCCAGGCCAGCGCCAGGCGCATCAGGGGCCGCGGCGCCATCCCTGAGCGCCCGGCGAAGGAGTCGAAGTCGGATCTGCCGATGTGACCGGCCGCAATCCGGGCAAGGTCCTCATGTTGGGACAGATTCAGACCGCCATCCCCAAGTCCTCGGCTGAGGTCGAAGGCACGCCCGGCGGCGTCCGCCGCCAGCCAGGCAAGGGCCTCGCCGGTGACCCGCCCCTCGGCCGCGACGGCCACACCGGCCGGACGGCCGGGCCGGTCCGGTGGCGGCAGCGGAGCCGGCAGCGGGATCCCCCCTCCGGAGCCCTGGAACGCGACCCGGGCCTCGATCCCCAGATCGGCGGCCTCCAGCGGCCCCGAGGTGTCACGCTCCGCGTCCTGGTGCTGGTGGGAACGCCGCGCCCGGACTCCGGCCAGCACCTGATCGCGGCCGCGACCCCGCAGCAGGAAGATGGTGAACGGGTCACGGTCCATCAGGTCGGCCACCAGGTAGCAGACCGCCGCGGCGTGCTTGCAGGGATCGGCCCAGTCCGGGCAGCTGCAGGAGGGGCCGAGCTCCCCGGCCGCGGGCAGCAGGGACACCCCCTGGCTGGTCAGCTCCGGCACGATGCCGGGCTCGAGAGTGCCGTCCAGGAGGGCGGCGGCGTGGGCGGCGCGGGCGGCTATGGCGGTGGTGGTTCGGGCCCACTCGTCCTGGGTGAACTCGCGCACCCGCAGCCGCACGCTGTAGGGTCGCGCGCGCGATCCCTGCACCAGCGCGCTGACCTCACCGGGGCCGACCTCCAGCTCCCCCACCGCCCCGCTGCGGGCGTAGGTGCGGCCCCGGGGCAGTCGGTTGGGATCGAGGCGGGCTCGCTGCTCCAGGGCCTCCACCCAGGCCTTGCCCCACCAGCTGACCCCGAAGCGGGCACCGCGGCGGGCCGGACCGATCGGGGCCTTCCTCCGCCCGGTGCCCCACCCCTCCCAGTCGCGCGGGGGCATCAGGCCCGCCTCAGCGTCACGAGCTCGGACAGGGCGGAGTCGGAGAGCTCGCTGATCCACGCCTCCCCGGCCCCCACCACGGACTCGGCCAGCGTTCGCTTGCGCTCCAGGAGCTCCGCGATCCGGTCCTCCAGAGTGCCCTGGCTGACCAGCTTGTGGACCTGGACGGGTCGATCCTGGCCGATCCGGTAGGCGCGGTCGGTGGCCTGGTCCTCGACCGCCGGGTTCCACCAGCGGTCGTAGTGGACGACATGGGTGGCACGAGTCAGGTTGAGGCCCACTCCCCCCGCCTTGAGTGAGAGCAGAAACACGGGGGTGTCCCCTCGTTGGAACTCGGCCACCATCCGGTCGCGGCCGCGAGCCGGCACCCCACCGTGGAGGAAGAGGCTGCCTATCCCCCTCTCTTCGAGGTGGCCCTCCAGCAGCCTGGCCATGGCCACGTACTGAGTGAAGACAAGGACCGACTCCCCCTCCGCGGTGATGATGTCCAGCAGCTCGTCCAGCGCCGCCAGCTTGCCGGAGCGGCCTCTCAGCGGCCCCGGCTGGCGCAGGTACTGGGCGGGGTGGTTGCAGACCTGCTTGAGGGCGGTCAAGAGCTTCAGGACCAGCCCGCGGCGGGCGATCCCCTCACTGCGGCGGATCTCCTCCAGAGCCTCCCGCACCACCGCCTCGTAGAGCGTGGCCTGCTCCTGGGTGAGCGGCAGCAGATGGTCGGTCTCGGTCTTTGGCGGGAGCTCGGGCGCGATGTCGGGGTCGACCTTGCGGCGCCGCAGCAGGAAGGGGCGCACCGAGCGGGCCAACCGCTCCCGCACGGCGTCGTCCCCGTAGCGCTCGACCGGGATCGCCACCCCTGTTTGGAAGCTCTGCAGCGAGCCCAACAACCCCGGGGTGGTCCAGTCGAGGATGGACCACAGCTCCGACAGCCGGTTCTCGATCGGGGTGCCGGTCAGGGCCAGCCGCACCCCGGCCGGGATCGCGCGCAGCTCCCGAGCCCCCCGGGAGAGGGGGTTCTTGACGTGCTGGGCCTCGTCCGCCACCACCAGGTCCCACTCCACCTGGGCCAGCCGGGAGCTGTCACGGCGGACCACGCCGTAGGTCACCAGCACCACCTCGGCCGCGGTCAACTCCTCCAGATGCCGGCCCCCGCCGTGGTAGCGCCGGACCGCCAACTGGGGCGCGAAGCGGCGCAACTCGCTCTCCCAGTTGCCGAGCAGGGAGGCGGGGCAGACCACCAGGGCCGGCCCCAACTGGCGGCTCAGATGCAGCGCGATCACCTGGATGGTCTTGCCCAGACCCATGTCGTCGGCGAGACACCCCCCCAGACCCAGATCGCACATGTCGCGGAGCCAGGCCAGACCGCGCCTCTGGTACGGGCGCAAGGAGCCTTTGAGGCCGGGCGGCTCCGCCTCCTCGTGGGGCGCGGCGGCGCTCTGGATGCGATCCAGAAGATCGGCGAGGCCACCCTGGACCGCTATTGGGACCGGCTGCCCGTCGACCGCCACCGCGCCGTCGCCCAGCGCCGCCGCCAGCGCCTCCCCGGCGCGCAAGCGGGGCGGCGGCCGGCGCAGCCGCTCCAGCAGCGACGGGTCGAGAGTCACCCACCTGCCCCGCAGCCTGACCAGGGGCCGCTTCGCCTCCGCCAGAGCCTCCACCTCCTCGGCGGTGAGCGGGTCCCCGTCCAAGGTGAGCGCCCAGCGGAAGTCGAGCAGATCGTCGAGGCGGAAGGCGACCCGTCCGGCGGCATCCGGGGAAGGGGTGCTCACCGCCGCCCGAAGCTCCAGCGCCCCGGAGAGCTCCGCCGGCCAGAGCACCTCCAAGCCGGCCGCCGCGAGCCCCTCGGCAGCCGGGCCGAGCAGCTCACCGACCTCCTCGTCAGCCAGCTCGATGCGGTCGGGACGAGCCTCCTCGATCACCCTCTGGAGGGGCGGCCACGCCCGGGCGCCGCGGCGCAGAGCCAGCAGCAGGTCGGACTCAGCCGCCTCCCCGAAGCGGCGCAGCACCACGGCCGGCGACCGCCAGAGGTCGGCCGCGTCGACCACCAGGGAGGGATCGGCGTGGCTGCGCAGTTGGAGCACGGCTTGCAGGAGCCCCTCTGGCCGGTCTGGAAGGAGCACCCGAAGGCCGGGCCGGGCGCTCTCCCGCAACCCCTGCGACGCCACCTCCAGCCACTCACCCCAACCGGATACTCGAATCGGCCTGGTCCCGGCGAAGGCGGACTGGCCCGTCAGCCGCGGCGCGGCCTTGGTCCGAGGCATGGTGTCGGCGATGGCATCCCAGCACTCCCTGATCAGGGACTCCGGAGACCTCACCCGGAGCGGCCGGCCGCCATCGACCAGGAGGCCGTGGGCTTCCGGGGGGAAGGCGGCGGCCAGCTGTCGGAGCCACCGTTCGTCGGAGACGTCGAGCGGGCCGGCTCGCCAGGCGTCCATTCCGGTCCGGCCCGCAGCCGGCAGCAGACGGCCGCGAGCCACCAGCGTGATCCCCGCCTTGAATGCCAGCGACCAGGCGGCCAGCGAGAGCGGGAGCTCGGCCCCAGCCGGCAGGCCCGTGAGCAGCTCGAGCGCCTGCGCCATCGACAGCAGCTGGGCCGGCACGCTGGCACGGCGAAAACGCGATCCCGCCCGCACCACCATCTCCACGCTGCCGGACCGCGCCGACCTGGCCCTGGAGGGAGGCGGAAAGAGGGCCAGCCGGCCGCGGCGGGGGGGGTCGCCGGGAATGAAGAGGGCGTCTCCGCGGTACTCGCTCAGCACGGCTATGACCTTACCGGTCCTGGCTGGCGCCGCGCTGGAGGGCGTTCCTGCCGGAGTCAGGGCGTGATCCGGGCTCAGCGCCGCCGGGGCAGACTCGACGCTGGGGCCGGATCGCCGCATCCCTAGCCCGCACCCCGCGAGGGGCGCCGCATGAAGGTCTCGCCAAAGTTCGCCAGCTGGCGACGGACCTGCACGGGCGGGCAGAGCGGCCCCTGGATGGCATCGCCTGGTCGAGCACCAGCGCCCGGAGAAGTTCCATCTGCCCGAAGAGACAGCTTTCCGCCTGGTTGAGTCTGGGCTGACGAGTCGCATCACAGACCAACCCCGGTCCACGTCCGATATCCTGTCGCCACCGGATCAAGCGCGGAGCGGCACCCAGAAGGGAGCGCATCCCCGCAAACTGCAGTTTGCGCCCCCGGTGTCCGCTTGCCCACCAGCGCTGCTCGCTGGAACCACCCGCCCCGACCAAAGTCTCACCCACTGGGCACCTGGCCCGGTGCCACCGCATCGCCGAGCAATTCAGTCTTGAGGTCTGGCAACGATGAACTCCCCCACCCGCCCCCAACTGGTTGGAAGCTTCGGCATGGTGGCCGCCAGCGACTGGCTCTCAGCCGCCAGTGGGATGGCGATGCTGGAGCGCGGCGGCAACGCCTTCGATGCCGCGGTCGCGACCGGTTTGGTGCTCCAGGTGGTCGAGCCTCACCTCAACGGGCCCGGCGGCGAGGTGCCGATCCTGCTCTACGACGCCCGAGCCCAGGAGGTGGTGGTGGTCGACGGCCAGGGCCCGCTCCCGGCCGCCGCCAGCCTGGCTGGGTTTGCCCAGCTGGGACTGGAGCTTATCCCCGGCACAGGGCTGCTGGCGGCCAATGTTCCGGGCGCCTTTGGCGCCTGGATGCTGATGCTGGAGCGCTATGGCCGGCTATCGCTGCGAGACGTGCTCGAGCCGGTCATCCACTACGCCCGCCACGGGGTCCCGATCCTGCCCGCCGTCCACCGGGCCATCCAGTCGTGCGAAAGCCGCTTCCGCCAACTCTGGCCCAGCTCCGGCGAGGTATTCCTGACCGGTGGCCAGGCCCCGGCCATCGGCAGTCTGTTCGCCAACCTGGACGTGGCCGCTACCTACAGCGCGATCCTGGCCCGGGCCGAAGGCGCGGGGAGCAGCCGCTCGGCTCAGATCGAGGCGGCGCGCAGGGCCTTCTATGAAGGTCCGGTCGCCGGGGCCATCGACCGCTTCATGGAGACTGCCGTGCTCTGGGACGAGACCGAGGTCGCTCACCCAGGCTTCCTGAGAGGCCAGGACCTGGCCACATGGAGCGCCTCATTCGAGGCGCCGGCCACGCTGGATTACCACGGGGCGCTCGTCCACAAGACGGGCCCCTGGGGCCAGGGGCCCGTCTTCCTGCAGCAGCTGCAGCTTCTCGCCGGGTACGACCTGGGCGCGCTCGAGCCGACGTCGGCGGAGTTCGTCCACCTGGTGGTGGAGTGCGGGAAGCTCGCCTTTGCAGATCGGGAGGCGTACTACGGAGACCCCCGCCATGTGGACGTGCCGCTGCCAGACCTGCTCAGCCCCGCCTACGCCGCGGAACGGCGCCGGCTGGTGACCGACCAGGCCTCCCAGGAGATCCGGCCCGGGCGCCCCGGCGGCCGCGAACCGAGGCTGCCCAGCCCAAGACTGCGCTCTCACACCCAGGCCATCGACCAGGCGGCCGGCCTGCCGCCCGACCCGGTCGGGAAGGACACCTGCCACCTGGACGTGGTCGACAGGGAGGGCAACATGGTGTCGGCGACCCCCAGCGGGGGCTGGCTGCACGGCTCTCCGGTCGTGCCCGGACTCGGGTTCCCGCTCTCGACCCGCTCCCAGATGTTCTGGCTGGAGGAGGGTCTGGCCAGCTCTCTGGTCGGAGGCCGGCGGCCCCGCACCACCCTCACCCCCACTCTGGTGCTGCGCGAGGGACGGCCGTGGCTGGCCTGTGGGACCCCAGGGGGAGATCAGCAGGATCAGTGGTCGCTGATCTTCTTCCTGCGCCGGCTTCACTTTGGACTTGATCTCCAGACCGCGATCGAGGTGCCGACCTTTCACTCGACCCACTTCCACAGCTCCTTCTACCCCCGAGCGGCCGGTTTGGGTCAGCTCCATATGGAGGGACGCTTCAGCGACGATGTGGTCCAGGAGCTGCGCCGGCGTGGCCATGACGTCCGCCTCCACGAGGACTGGTCCCTCGGCCGACTTTGCGCGGTCGAGCTCGGCGATGACGGCCAGCTGCGAGCGGGCGCCGATCCCCGTCAGGGACAGGCGTACGCGGCCGGGCGCTGAGCCCGCGGCTACGCCTCTTCGGGGATGGCCGCCTGCCCGTTTTGACATCCTCTGGGGGGTTCACCCCGCGCATGGGGGAAGGCGGTTCCTCGCCCAGTCCAATGCGACCGGCGCCGGGCTGAGGTTTCGGGCCGCCTGGCTGGCCCCCGCGCCCAAGGTCTCCAGCGGGGCGGCGGCTCGTCGCCGCCCCGAGCTTGGCCACGGACACGTCGTGATGATGACCTGAGACGGAATACGGCGCGGGGCTGCCCCAGCCTCCTGGGCGGCGATGTTCACCGCGGTGCGGTTAAGGTCTTGTGCGTGGTGAATCAAACGATCCGGCTCGGCCGAATCTTCGGACTCGAGATCAGGTTCAACTGGAGCCTGATCCTGATCTACCTCCTGATCGCCTGGACGATGGCGACCACCGTTCTGCCTCAGGCCGCCCCCAATCAGGCGGCCTGGGCCTACTGGGGCAGCGGCCTGCTGGGAGCACTCGTCTTCTACGGCTGCCTGCTGGCCCATGAGATTTCCCATGCGCTCGTGGCGCGACGCAAGGGGGTCAGGGTGGCCGGCATCACCCTCTGGCTGTTTGGCGGCGTGACCCAGCTGGATGGCGAGCCCGCCAGCGCCGCCGCCGAGGCGCTGATAACCGTGGTCGGCCCCCTGACGAGCTTGGCCATCGCGGCCATCGGCTTCGGTCTCGCGGTGGGGTTGACCGCCGTCAGGGCACCCGCCATCATCACCAATCTGATCGGCTGGCTGGCCATTCTAAACTTGGTCCTGGGGGTGTTCAACCTCATCCCTGCCTTCCCCCTGGACGGGGGCCGCCTGCTCAGTTCCCTCATCTGGTGGCACACCGGGTCGCGCCAGCGCGGGACCCACGGCGCGGTTCGGGTGGGCCGTGTCTTCGCCTCGTTGGTGATCGCAGGCGGCCTTCTGGAGATCGTCCTGGGTGGTTTGTTGAGCGGCATCTGGCTCGGTTTCATCGGCTGGTTCTTGTTCTCGGCTGGCGGCGCCGAAGAGCGCCAGACCCAGATCCGAGCCGCCCTCAAGACCGTGTCCGTGGCGGCCGCCATGACCACACCGGTGGTCACGGTCCCGGATTGGTTGACGGTCGAGCAACTGCTCAGCGCCGGCGGGGGTCAGCACCGCACTCCCATCTACGTCCTCCACGATCCCTCAGGATCAGAGTCGGGCCTCGTCCACCTGGCGGATTTGCTGGCGCTCACCTCTCCGGCCGCACGTCAGCGGCGCCTGCGTGAGTTCGCGCTGCCCGCGACGGCATTTCCCACAGCTGACCTGCACGAGGATCTGGAGGCGGTAGTGCGCCGGCTCGGACCAGCCCTCGAGCGCGGCGTGCTGGTCATGGACGGCTCGCAACTGGTGGGTGTCATCTCCGGGATGGATGTCGCCCGCCTTGCCGGCTTGCCGCAGGCCCCAGGCTCGCGTTCCAAGGCGTGACACGCCGTCCTTGGACACGGGGCCGGAGTGGGTCCTGGCGGGTGGGTGGCCGCCAGCGCTCCCCGGAAGCTTCGATCCGGGAGCGTTCGGCCGGATGGCCGCAAGGCGCTGGGGAGCACCGCTGGCAGATGTCAGCGCGGTGGCCGCCTGGTCGCCTCGTCGCCCTCCTCGCGGCGCGGTGAGCGAGCGCCGCGCATGTCCCTGATGGACGTCGGCCCAGGAGGTGCCTTCCCCGCCCCCCCAGCACTGGCTCGCGCCGGCGGCAGGGCTCGGCTGTGGCATCATGCTGAGCATCAAGGACCGATCGACTGCGAACTCGGAGTTCGGATGCGCCTGTAGTCGGACCGCGTGCCGCTCGAGGCGGTGTGCCAGCCCCCGTTGCCCCTCCCCCGAAGGCTTACGGCGCTTGGCGTCGGGTCCCTGGAAGCCTCGCGCGAAGAGCTTCACCATCCCCAGGCTGGGGCGGGCTTGCCCCCACCTCCTCCGCCGCCCCCTCCGCCGCCATGCCGCGGGGTGTCGGCCGAACCAGGGGCCACAGCCGCAGCCGGGCTGGTCGAAGGTGGGGCGGCTTGGGATTCGCCTCGAGGTCCCTCTTTGAGTGGCTGGTCGACCAGGTGAGTTCGTGGGCGATGCGGAGATCTCGCCCACGGCTCTGGCGGATGCGCTGGGTGGTGGCGCACAACTCAGGAAGGAACCGGAACGGGTCGTGCGCCGCCTCTGGTTCGACACCTTCGACTGGCGATTGCACAGTGCCGGATTGACCCTGGAACGCCTCACCTGGGGCGGCACCGGGGGCGCCCAGCTGATACTGAGCAACCGCTCTGGCAGGGTCTTGCAGACGGTGTCTGACAGAGTGCCCTCCGGCGCCGGCGATGCGCCCCGGATCGGCTTTCCGATGGACGCGGTGATCCCGGCGGGCGGAGTACGAAGGCGCCTGGAGCCAATCGTGGCGATGCGGGCCCTGCTGCCGCTGCTGGCGACCAGGGCGCGGGTGGTCTCGTTCCGCGTCCTCGACACCGAGGCCAAGACGGTGGCGCGAATCGTGCTGGAGACCCCATCCGGCAAGTCCGCGCACCTGCTCGCCCCCCCCTGCCGGCTCCAAGTCGTCGGGCTGCGCGGTTACGACGCCGAGGCCGCCAGGTTGGCCCACCAATTGGCGGCCTTGCCCGACCTTCACCAGGCCTCGACCTCCCCGCTCGCAGCCGCGCTGGCGGGGGTCGGGAGGCACCCCGGCGACTACTCCGGAAGAGTCGACGCGCAGCTGACCCCGACGATGTCCGCCGGGAGCGCGATGCGGCTCCTCCTCCGACGGCTTCTGACCATCGCCGACGCCAACCTGCCCGGGGTGGTGGCCGATCTCGACACCGAGTTCCTGCACGATCTGAGAGTGGCAGTGCGTCGAGCCCGGTCGGCCCTGAAGCTGGTCGGCGACACGCTGCCCGCCCGCGACGTCGCCGGGCTGGCGGTGGAGATGAAGTGGATGGGAGACCTGACCACGCCCACACGCGACCTTGACGTCTACCTGCTCAACCTGGACGCCATTGCCGGCCCTGACGCCGGCTCGGAGGAGTTGGAGCCGTTCCTCGACTTCCTGCTGAGACGGCGCCAGCTGGCGCAGCGGACCCTGGTCGCGGGGCTGCGGTCGCGCCGCTGGTCGCGCGCACGGCGGCGGTGGGAGGCAGTGGCCGAGTCCTCGCCAGCGGCGGCCGGTGCCCCAGCCGCTGGCGCGATCCCCATCCCGGTGGTTGCTCTGGACCGCATCGCGCGGGCGTACCGGCGCGCCGTCAGGCTGGGAGCTCTGATCACCCCGGCCGCGCCGGCCACGGAGCTCCACGCGCTACGAAAGCGCTGCAAGGAGTTGCGCTACCTGCTCGAATTCTTCAGCTCGCTGCTCGATCCCCCAGCCTACCGGGCGGTACTCGACCAGCTGAAGGCGCTGCAGGACTGCCTGGGCGAGTTCCAGGACAGCCAGGTGGAGCGCTCCGCCATCAGCGCGTTTGCGGAGGCGATCCTGGCCGAGGGCGGGGCCCCCGCCGCCACCTTCATGGCGATGGGACGCGCCACCGACCGGCTCGAGGCCCGCCAGGGCGCGGCGCGGAAGCTGTTCGCCGCCAGGTTCGCCCGGTTCGCGGACAAGCAGACGCGGGCGCACCTGGCGGAGCTGGGCCCGGTCCGCGTCTCGCGGAAGCCGCCAGGAGGTGAGCGGTGAGGGTCCTGGCCACGTACAACATCAAGGGAGGGGTCGGGAAGACCTCAGCGGCGGTCAACCTGGCCTACATCTCGGCCCGGGAGGGCAATCGAACCCTGCTCTGGGACCTCGACCCCCAGGGCGCGGCCACCTTCCTGTTCCGGGTGCGCCCGCGGGTCAGAGGCGGAGTGAGGGCATTGGTCAAGGGACGGGTGCCGCTGGACGCTCCCATCAAGGGCACCGACTTCGCCAACCTCGACCTGCTGCCCGCGGACTTCTCCTACCGCAACATGGACCTCGCCCTGGAGCGCTCCAAGCGCCCAGTCCGGCGCCTGGCCCAGCTGCTCAAACCGCTCGCGGCGGAGTACGACGTCGTGATCCTGGATTGCCCGCCGAGCGTCTCGCTGGTGTCCGAGGGCGTGCTCCGCGCGGCCGACACCCTGCTGATCCCGCTGGTGCCGACGACCCTGGCCCTGCGGAGCTTCGACCAGCTCACCGCGTTCGTGGCCCAGGCCAAGCCACCCCGGCCCGTGATCCTCGCCTTCTTCTCGATGGCCGACCGGCGCAAGCGCCTGCACCGGGACACCATCACTCAGGTGCGAGCGGAGCGGTCCGACGTCGCCCAGGCGGTGGTGCCGGCCGCCTCGGTGGTGGAACAGATGGGGCCGCGGCGGCTGCCGGTCCTGCTCCTTTCCCCCAGCAGTGAGGCGGCCAGAGCCTACCAGGGGCTGTGGTCGGAAGTGCGGGACGGACAGTCGCGCTGAAATCTCCGACCGGTTCCGCCGCGGCCCGGCGGGCGCCGACCGAGCGGGACTTCCAGAAGTTCAGGGTGCGAGGCGCCGGGCGAAGGGTGGCTGAGCGCTGGCGCGGAACTCGCCGCAGCTGGTCTGGGGTGGCGGTCGGGCGCAGCCCCTCCGGCGCCGGCTGGAGGAGAGCGGGATCAGCTGGGTGACCTCGGCGCCGCCCGACCAGCACCCGGAGTCGGAGTTTCTGCGGCCAATCGGTGGCGGCCGGGGCTGATATGCCGGTCCTGAGTTCGCGGGCAGGCGGGGAGGCTGCTCCTGGGCCGATGGCGCGGGCACATACCCAGAGCCACAGGCGCTTGTCGGGAAGCAATCCGAGCGGTGACCGGGCGGCCGGCTGGAGGCACTTCTCGCCCGCCGCCGGACGGAGAAGCGCCGTGCGGAAGGCGGCGCCGGCTCGAGATCGACGAAGATGGCCGACGCGAGCAGGACCCCCTGCTCCCAGGAGGACCACCGTGACCCGGCCTGAGCCGCCCGGCGCCGAGGATCAAGTCCTCGTCCTGGGCGGCCCCGAGGTCGAGGGCCTGCTGGTCGGCACCCCGCTGGTCGAGACGGTGGCCCAAGCCTTGCGGAGCCACAGCGCCGGTACCGCAAGTTCGATGGTGCTCGGGTGCGGGATTTCTCCCCCCGGCGGTCATCCGGTGGGCACTTGGGCCGCGGAGCCGCGTCGGACAGAGCACCGGGTCGCCTTCGCCCGCGTGGCGCCTGACTTCCGAGCGAGTGCCGACATGGCGTCCGCAACTACGGTCCGGTACCCTTGACGCGTGCGCTGCCGCGCTCACGCGACCGCCATTTCAGTCGGCAGGGCAGCGAAGTGAGTTGAGGGAGGTGGGTCTTGGCGACAATGCCCCGGCCGCATGTGGCGATGATCGCCCACGATGGCAAGAAGGCCGACATGGTGGCCTTCGCCACCTACAACCGGGAGCGGCTGAAGAGCTGCTACCTGCTCGCCACCAGCACCACCGGCAGCCTACTCGAGGAGAAGGTCGGCCTGGAGGTCCACCGCCTCAAGTCGGGACCGCTCGGAGGGGACGCCCAGATGGCGGCCAGGGTGGTGGATGGCGAGGTCGACGCCGTCATCTTCATAGTCGACCCGCTCGGCAAGCACCCTCACGATCCTGACATCCAAACCCTCTTGCGCGTCTGCAATGTCCACGATGTGCCCCTGGCCACGAACATCGCGACCGCCGACATCCTGATGGGCTCGGAAGTGCTCTGGGAGAAGGCCAGGGTCCGGGCCAGCGCCCGGCACCGAAACCGGCAGGGAAATGTCAGCGCGCCCAGCAGCGCTCCGGGAATGCCGATCGGGGACTGAACTGCGTCTCCCGGCGCCGGGCTCGCCACGCCGCTTGCTGATGGTGCCCGCGACCTGGCTGGAGCCGCCTCAGACGGGAAGCTCGGGAACCGGCGGGAGCGGCGCCAGCGAGTGGGCTCGTAGCGCCGGTCGCGGCCGCCGCCGGGCGGCTAGCTTGACCATGGCCGGACCCGGGCGAACCGTCCCCAGCACGGCCGGCTCACCGTTGGCAACCATGGGCAGCACCGCCGGGTCCAGCAGGATCACCTGGAGAGCCAGCTCCGCAGCCCCCACGACCACTGCCTCGCGCCCAAACTTGGGCCTGACCACCGCCACCGGCAGCTGCTCGGAGTCGTAGACACCTACCCGCAGCTGCTCGACCAGAGCGGGCTGCGCCAGTTCGAAGATGTCCTCGAACATCCCGCCCAGGATCAGCATCTCAGGGTTGAGCGAGTTGACCAGATTGACCAGACCGGCGCTGATCCAACGCGCCGTCGTCTCCACCGCGGCGAGGCACGTGGGGTCGCCATCCCTGGCCCGCTGCAGGACCACCTCCACGGCGCCCTGCCCACCGGCCGGCAAACCCGCCCGCCGGACCAGGGCGCCCTCTCCGGCCTCGGTCTCCCAACAGCCGCGGGAGCCGCAATGGCAGGCCACCCCGTAGGGGTTCACCTGCATGTGGCCAACCTCTCCCCCGTAGCCCCTGGAGCCCTCCAGCATCTGCCCGGCGGTGATGATGCCTCCCCCGACCCCCACCTCCGCATGGAGGTAGGCCAGATCGTTGACCCCGCTGGCCACCCCCCTGGAGTGCTCGGCCATCGCCCCCAGGTTGGCGTCATTGCCGACCCGCACCACGATCTCGCCCCCCAGAGCGTCGTGGAGGCGATCGCCCAGGGGCACCCCGCGCCAGCCCAGGTTGGGAGCGAAGCTGACCATGCTTCCCCCGGGACTGACGGCGCCCGGGACCGCAACCCCCATCCCAACCGGTATCCGATCCCCCAAGGATCGCGCCATCAGGCGAGTTGCCAGCCGAGCCACAACCTCGACCACGCGGCCGAACTCGCGATCCGAATCTGTCAGCAGGGCCTCACGGTCGCCATCGATGACCAGCCCCCCCAAGCTGACCAGGGCCAGCCGGATCGCGTCCACCCCGATCTCCACAGCCACCACCGCGACCGTGTCGGTGCGCACGGCCACCACCTTGGACGGCCGCCCTCGGCTCCCCCGCTCCGGCTCCGCTGCCTCCGCGACCAGGCCCCGGGCGACCAGCTCGTCCACGAGAGCCCCGATGGTGGCCCGGTTCAGGCCCAGCAGCTTGGTGAGCCGCGCCTGCGAGGTCGGGCCGTAGCGGTGCAGGTGCCCCAGCAAAGTCGCCAGGTTGTGCCGCCGCACCGCCTCCTGGGTGGCGCCTCGCTCCGTTCTCGCCATCAGGATCTTCCGGGCGCCG
>JAKAWF010000441.1 GCA_021817025.1 bacterium | reverse complement strand
TCTCTTCGCTCACGCTGCTTCAGTCCCCTGGGAACACAGGTTTGGGCTGCCTGGCCCGACCACCGGCCACGGGTGCTCCCACAATGGCCGAGATTGGCCAACGAGGCCGGCAACTGTTGGCAACCCGAGCTGACCTCGACGTTGCTGCGACAATTGCGGCCAGCGGGAGTGGCGCCGTCCCGGGAGAGGCACGGGGGTCACGAGCCGGTGCGGTGGAACAAAGCAGCAGCGAACAGGTGGCTATGCCAGGGAGCACGTTCGTTCCAGGCGGCGGATGGGGGGCTGCTCCCTACCTGAGGATCGAAGCAACCCTGGAGCAGCTCCCGGAGGGCCTGGGGAGCGAGCGGCTCATACGCCCGGAGTGGACCTGATGGGAACCCGAAGAACGCAAGGCCAGAGGCCAGCCCTCGAGGGGCGGAAGACCCGCCCGGCTGAGCGCGGGCGTCCGGGCGACCCGGGGGCGCGAGCCCGTTCGGGGCCGCCCGGACGGGGGAAGTCATTTGCACTCTGGGTCGAGCAACGGTCTCCCACGGTCCTGGTCGACCAGGTCCAGACCGCGGTCCCGAGCTGGTCCGAACTCCGGGGTGAACGGTCGTGACGCCGGTTCCCGCCTCGGAGCCCGCTCAAAGCCCGCCTTGGAGGGTGGTGATCCACCTCGACGAAGCCAGCCCGGACCGGCAGCGACTTGCACTGGGGAACGTGGCCAACCTGCTCGACGACCGCGATCCGGAAGCCGTCACCGTCGAGGTGGTCGCCAATGGTCCCGGCGTCGGGGCCGTAGTCTCGACCAGCCCGGTGGCCGTGGAGGTCGCCAGGCTGCTGGCCCGGGGAGTTGCGCTCCTGGCCTGCGCCAACAGCCTGCGCTCCCAGGGCATCGCGCCCGGCGAACTGCTGGAAGGGGTAGGGGTGGTGCCGGCCGGCATCTCGCATCTGGTCCGCCGTCAGCTCGAGGGCTGGGCGTATGTCCGACCATAGGGGGTGGCCCATGGTGCCGACGACCACCCGGGACCGCCTGCGGGGGGCGGGGTCGGCCGCTCCGCCCGGGCGAGGGAGATCCCCCTCCGGTTGTGCCGTCGCACGGCTTGGGAGCCAGCGCCTCGGTCGCGGGTGGCGGGTGGAGTTCGACCTGCCTGGCTTGGGCGAACCTTCGATTGCCGCTGGCGGTTGGACGGCCGCCGCCCACGCCCACCTGGTCAGGGAGGGCGTCGCGGCTCTCGGCTGGGAGAGCCTCAGCCTCTCCGGCCGCTCCTGACGGGGCCCCGAGATCAATTCAGATCATGTCCGATGCGGAGCTCCGGTGAACCTCGATGGTGACGGCCGGCGGGGGCCTCAGCCCCCAGGCTTGCCAGATCGCGGTCCCAGCCCTCCTGTCCCAGGAGTGAGGGCCCGGGGGCTGCCGGGGGCACCCGACGGGAGGCGCCTGGAGACCTCGACGCGCCCGCCGAACCGGTGCCCTTGGAAGGCCCGGCCGCTTCCCCTGCCGGGCCGAGCAGGGGCGGTTCGCGCTGCTCCCGGACGCCTCCGTGAGCGCGGAGCTGTGGTCCCATGACGCTACCCATCTGGCAGGCGGCGGTCTTGGCCCTGCTGGGAGCGGCTGGCGGCGGCCGCCAGCTCCAGGGCTGGATGTACCTGTTTCAGCTGGATGAGTACCTCCCCTCTCGGCTGTGGCCGACCGCACGTCGCCGGCTGGCAGCGCATTGGCGCTGGCAGCTGGGGTCGCTGCTGGCGGGCCTGGCCCTGGCGGCAGTCTCGCTGGCCGTCGACGCCCAGCTTCGCCCGCTGCCGCTCCTGCTCGCCTGCCTGCTGCCGCTGGCGTTCTTCCGCCCTTTCGCCGCCAGGTCGCAGCTGAAGTGGACCAGTCGGGCGCGCCGGCTGGCCGTGATCGGAGGCCTGCTCTGCTTCGCCGCTCTGGTGGTGGGTTTCGGGAACGGCCCTGGGGGAGCGGTGCTGATGGGCCTGTTCGACTCGGTGGTGGTGGCGGCGCTGAGCGTGGCCGCAGTCCTGTCCCGGCCCTACGAGAGCTTCCGGCGCAGGCGGTTCATGAGCCAGGCCGAAGCCCGGCTGGCCGTCGCGGGGCCGCTGGTGGTGGGGATAACGGGGAGCTACGGGAAGACCACCACCAAGGTGCTGCTGGCCCAGCTGCTGGACCGCGAGAGCGAGCCCTGTTTCTCCACCCCTGAGAGCTACAACACCACCCTGGGGGTCTGCCGGGCCATCAACGAGGGCTTGTCGCCGCGGCAGCGCGTGGTGGTCGTCGAGATGGGCGCCTACCGGCCGGGCGAGATCGCCGAGATCAGCTCCTTCACCCACCCCCGGGTGGGGATCGTGACCGCGGTCGGCCTGATGCACCTGGAGCGCTTCGGCAGCCGTGAGCGGATAGCCCAGGCCAAGTCGGAGCTGCTGGCAGCCTTGCCCAGCGACGGGTTCGCGGTGGTGCCGTCCGACATCGCCGAGCGGGAAACCCTGCTGCGCAACCTGCGGGCCCGGCTGGTCTTGGTGGGGGCCCCGGGCGACCGCTGGTGGCTGGAGGCCGCGGAGCCCTCGGCCATCGGCACCTCCTTTCGCCTGCGCGGGAGCGAGGGCGAGGACGCCCGCTTCCAGGTGCCATTCCACGGACGGCACCTGCTGGTGGACCTGCTCTGCGCCTTGGCGGTGGCGGCGGAGCTGGGCCGCCCCCTGGAAGACCTCGTGGAGCGGGCGGCTCATCTGCAGGGAGCCCCCCACCGGTTGCAGGTGTCCCACGCTCACGGGATCACGATCATCGACGATGCCTACAATTCGAATCCGGCGGGGGCCGCCGAGGCCCTGAGGGTGATGGGGGCGCTGCCGGGAGATCGGCGGGTGCTGGTCACGCCCGGTTTCATCGAGCTGGGGTCAGAGCAGGAGCAGAGCATGCGCGAGCTTGGACGGCAGGCGGCGGCGGTCTGCAGCCATGTGATCCTGGTCGGTCCCCGGCAGTCCGCCCCGGTCGCCCAGGGGCTGGCGGAGGCGGGCTACCCAGCCGAGCGGGTGAGCGTGGTGGCCGACCTGGCGGGCGCCCAGCGACTGCTGCCGCAGGTCGCCGGCAGCGGCAGTGTGGTCCTCTTCGAGAACGACCTCCCCGACTCCTACCTGGAGCGGTCGTGAGCCTGGCCGGCGTGCGCGTGGCGGCGGTCTTCGGCTCGATGTCCCCCGAGCACGAGATCAGCGTGATCACCGCCTGCCAGGCGATGCCGGTGCTGCGGGAGCTGGGTGCCACGGTGATCCCGATCTACATCACCAAGCAGGGCCGCTGGATCACCGACCCCGCCTTCGGAGAGCTCGGCACCTTCCGCGAC
>JAKAWF010000440.1 GCA_021817025.1 bacterium | reverse complement strand
ATCGCAGAAGCTCCAGAAGAAGCTCTCGATGACCTCTAGCGCCCGGGTGTGGTCGTACTCCTCGAGGGCGGCGGTTGCTTGGGCCACGGTCTTCTTCAGCTGCTCGAGCAGCGCAGCATCCAGCGCCGTCAAAGCTATCTGCCGCTCCAGGTCGGCCGGAGGCTCGCCCGAAGCGATCGAGAGGGCGAACTTGGAGGCATTGAGGATCTTGATGGCAAGACGGCGCCCGACCCGCATTGTGTTCTCGTCCGCCGCGGTGTCGACCCCGGGCCTGCCGCTGGCGGCCCAGTAGCGGAGCGAATCGGCGCCGTGCTTCTCGATCAGCGGCATCGGGGTCACCACGTTGCCCTTGGACTTGGACATCTTCTTGCGGTCGGGGTCCAGCACGAAGCCGGAAATGACGGTGTTCCTCCAGGGGAGTTCGCCCTGGGAGAGTGCGGAGCGGAGCACCGTGTAGAAGAGCCAGGTGCGGATGATGTCCTGCCCCTGTGGACGGAGGTCCATCGGGAAGAGACGCGCGAAGAGTTCGGGGTCCTCCTCCCATCCCGTTGCAATCTGAGGAGTGAGCGAGGAGGTGGCCCAGGTGTCCATGACGTCGCTGTCGCCGATGAAGCCTCCGGGCTCGCCGCGCTGGCCGGGATCGTATCCCGCCGGGGTGTCCTGGAAGGGGTCGATTGGCAGCTCGTCGTCGTCGGGGATGATCGGGTTCTGCCTATCGACGTTTCCGTCCTCGTCGATGGGGTACCAAACCGGGATGGGAATCCCGAAATAGCGCTGGCGGGAGATGTTCCAGTCCGAGGCCAGACCTCGAACCCAGTTGTCGTACCGGACCTTCATGAAGGGGGGGATCCAGTTGAGCTCCTCGCCGAGGCGCAGCAGCAGATCCTTGTGGTTCAAGGTGCGGATGTACCACTGCCAGGAGGTGACGACCTCCAGGGGCTTGTCACCCTTCTCGTAATACTTGACCGCATGCCTGATCCTGCGCGGCTCGGCCAGGAAGCACCGCCGCTCTTCCAACAGGGTCGCGATCGCCTTGCGCGCCTGCCTGACCGACTTGGCGGACATCTCCTCGTAGCATTCGGCCGCGCTTTCCGGATCCCGGCTGGGGAAGCGCTCGGAGGTGAAGTCGACAGGAACCAGGCGGTCGTAGCGGTCGATGATGGAGCGGGTGGGAAGCTCGAGGTCGCGCCACCACTGGACGTCGGTCATATCACCGAAGGTGCAGACCATGGCCATTCCGGACCCCTTCTCGGGGTCGGCGAGGGGATGGGCGAGGATGGGCACCTCGATACCGAAGAGCGGGGTGACGGCGCTCTTGCCGAAGAATTGGCTGTAGCGCTTGTCCTCCGGGTGGGCCACCAGAGCGACGCAGGCGGGGAGCAGCTCGGGGCGGGTCGACTGTATCTCGAGTTTGCCGGTGCCATCGGCGAGCTCGAAAGCGATCGAGAAGAACTCGCCGTCGGTCTCACGATCCTCGAGCTCGGCTTGGGAGACCGCAGTCTGGAAGTCCACATCCCACAAGGTGGGGGACTCGGCGTGATAGAGGTGTCCCGTGCGGAAAAGGCGCACGAAGCTGAGCTGGCTCACCCGCTGGGAGCGCTGCCCGATCGTGGTGTAGGTCCTGTCCCAGTCCACCGAGAGCCCCAGCGTCCGCCACAGGTTCTCGAAGGCCTGCTCATCCTCGGCGGTCAGCTTCTGGCACGCTGCGATGAAGTTGGTCCGCGAAACCGGGGCGTGGCGCTCCTTGGAGTCGGGTTTGGGTGTAGGGACGAAGTTTGGCACAAAGGGGATGGATGGGTCGCAGGTGATCCCGTAGTAGTTCTGGACCCGGCGCTCGGTGGGGAGGCCGTTGTCGTCCCATCCCATCGGATAGAAGACGTTGTGGCCGCGCATGCGCTTGAAGCGGGCGATGATGTCCGTGTGGGTGTAGGAGAGCACGTGCCCGGCGTGCAGCGATCCCGATACGGTCGGCGGTGGGGTGTCGATGGCGTAGATTGGGCGGCCTTCGTCGGCGGGGTCAAAGGCGTAGGTGTGCCGCTCGTCCCATACGGCGCTCCAGTTCGCCTCGAGGCCATCGAGTGTCGGCTTCTCCGGGACTGAATAGCTCATTTTCGCCTTTACCGTGTCTACTGTGATCCGCTTGCACAACAGCGCGACCGCAAGGATCGAGGAGCTGCATCCAGTGGTCCCCGGGACCGTAACGATGTACGTCTGCGGACCAACGGTCTACGACGTGCCGCACATCGGCCACGGGCGCTTCGTGCTCGTATTCGATATTTTACGCCGCTATCTGGAGCACTTGGGCTTGGCGGTAGTTCACGTCTCCAACATCACCGACGTGGACGACAAGATCTTGAAACGCGCCGCCGAGGAGGGTCGCGAGCCCTGGGACGTGGCGGCCACCTACGAGGGCGTCTGGTGGGATACCCTCGAAGCGCTCAACGTGCTCCGGCCGACGCATGTCCCGCACGCCACCGACTACATCGCCAAGATGATCGCGTTCATAGAAACCCTCGTCGAAGCGGGCAAGGCGTACCCGAGCTCCGACGGCGTCTACTTCGAGGTCTCCGGCGTACCCGACTACGGGCTCTTGGCCCACCAGAGCCTGGAGTCCCTGAGGTCCGGAGCCAGAGTGGAGGCCAACGAGAACAAGCGCTCCCAGCTCGACTTTGCGCTGTGGAAGCTCACGCCCGAGGACCGATGGGCCTGGGACTCCCCTTGGGGGCGCGGACGCCCGGGCTGGCATACCGAGTGCGTGGTCATGTCCGAGGACCTCCTGGGCCAGAGTTTCGACATCCACGGAGGCGGGTCGGACCTGATGTTCCCCCACCACGAGAACGAGCGCGCCCAGGCGGCGTGCCTCGGCCACGACTTCGCCCACATCTGGGTGCACAACGGTTTCCTGGTGGCGGGTACCGAGAAGATGTCCAAGTCTCTAGGCAATTTCATCACCTTGCCCGAGCTTGTGGGATCGAACGACCCCCGCTCCTACCGGCTGCTGGTGCTGCAGGCTCATTACCGCTCCCCGCTTGCCGTCAGTGTCGATCTGGCAGCCGACGGTGCCAGGGCTCTCGCCCGCATCGACCAGGCGCTTGGTCGGCTGCAGGAAGAGGGGCTGGCGGGAGCCAACCCCGATGCTTCGTTGATGGCGGCCTTCCACGAGGCGATGGACAACGACCTGGACACCCCGGCGGCGACGGCGCTGCTCTTTCAGAGCGTGACCAGGCTGAACTCGCTCTTGGACCAGAACGACCGTGATGGCGCGGCGGCAGTTGGCGCGGCCGTGGCCTCGTTCTGCTCGGTTCTGGGGCTTTCCGCCTTG
>JAKAWF010000037.1 GCA_021817025.1 bacterium | reverse complement strand
GGGAGACCAGGCCGTTGGCTTCATGCTGGTGCGCCAGTTCTCGGGGACGAGCTACGAGGCTTACATCGTCGCCTGGCGGCAGGCGAATATCGTGGGGGGGATCCAGGTGGAGGGCAACGCGGCGACGCTGGACATCCAGTACGCGATCTCGCTGGCCACGATCCAGCAGCGCCAGATCGAGAGCCGTTGACGGCGCCGCTGAGAACCCCCCGCTGGCATAGGACGGTGCTGGCGAGCGGAGCTCGAGTGATTCTGGCTCCGCTGCCGGGACGCACCTCGGTGGCGGTGACCCTCCTGTTCGAGGTCGGGTCCAGGTGGGAGCCGAAGCGGCTGGCCGGGGTCAGCCACTTCCTCGAGCACGCCGTGTTCAAGGGGACCCGGCGTTACCCCGACAGCCGGGCGGTTTCGGAGGCCATCGAGGGGGTCGGCGGGGTCCTGAACGCCAGCACCGACAAGGAGGTCACCAACTTCTGGGCCCAGGTTCCCAGGCAGCGCCTGGCGCTGGCGATCGACGTGCTGACCGATCTGGCCCTGGCCCCGCGGTTTGACCCCGAGGAGATGGGGCGCGAGCGGAAGGTCGTCACCGAGGAGCTCAACATGTACCTGGACCAGCCCGCCGAGGTGGTCCAGATGGACTTCGACCAGCTGATCTGGGCAGAGCATCCCCTGGCCCGAGACCCGGCCGGAACCAGGGCCTCGCTGAGCCGGATCGGAGCGCCTGAGCTGGCCCGCTACCACGACAGCTTCTACCGGCCCGAAAGGCTGGTGGTGGTGATCAGTGGCGGGTTCAGCCCGCAGCGGGCCCTGAGGCTCCTGGAGCGTCGCCTGGAGCCAGCCCTGGGCGCACCCCTGCCCGCCGATCCATTCAAAGCCGACGACGGAGGTGCTCCAGGGCGGCCGGAGCCGATCGCGGAGGTGAAGGTGCGGCGGCGTCGGGCGGAGCAGATGCACCTCCTGGTGGGGGTGAGATGCTCGTCCTACCTGGCGCCTGACCGCTGGACGCTGGATGTGCTCAACACCGCTCTGGGCGAGGGGATGAGCAGCCGCTTGTTCCTGGAGCTCCGCGAGCGGCAGGCACTCGCCTACGACGTGCACTCGTTCACCGCGCGGCACAAGGACAGCGGGGCCCTGGCGGTCTATCTTGCGACCCAACCCGAGAGAGCGGCGAGCGCGGTCGCTGGGGCCATGGCCGAGGTGCGCAGGCTGGCCCAGGAGCCACTCTCGGCACCGGAGCTGGAGCGCACCAAGGCCCAGATTGAGGGCAGGCTCCTGCTCCAGATGGAGAGCACCGGTGCCGTGAGTGAGTTTCTCGGCCACCAGGAGCTGCTGACGGGCGGCATTCTGGCGGCGGCCGAGGTGGTGGAGAACGTACGTTCTGTGTCCGCTGATCAGGTCCAGTCGCTGGCGGCGGAGCTACTGGCCGGTGGGGGCTGGCGACTGGCGGCGGTGGGCTCGGGAGGGGAGCGCGAGGAACTGCTGAGGAGCTTGGGCGTCTGAGTTGGATTTGGGGCGGGCCGTCCCGCCCGCCATGTCAAGGAGGTTGGCAAGTGGAGAGAACGCTGGTCCTTATCAAACCCGACGGGGTGCAGCGCGGCCTGGTGGGAGAGATCCTGGCGAGGTTCGAACGCCGAGGCCTGCACCTGGTGGGGCTGAGGATGCTGGCGGTGGACCGCGCCCGGGCGGAGCGGCACTATGCGGAGCATCGGGAGCGGCCATTCTTCGAGGCCGTGATCGACTTCATCTCGTCGTCGCCGGTGGTGGCGATGGTCTGGGAGGGTCCCAGCGTGGTCACCCTGGTGCGTTCGATGATGGGCCCGACCAACCCCGCGGGAGCGGCGCCCGGCACCATCCGAGGCGACTTCGGGGTCGACATCGGCCAGAACGTGATCCACGGGTCCGACAGTCCGGCTCGCGCCGAGGAGGAGATCGGCCTGTTCTTCTCCCCCGAGGAACTGGTCAGCTGGGAGCGGGACGGGACTTCCTGGATCTACCCTTGAGCCGCCGCCGCTGAACCGGGAGGGCCAGCCCGACCGCGCCGACAGCCGCCACGGTGGGGGTCTGGGCAGGCAGGAAGGCGAGCCGCGTGGGTGGCCAGAAGCGCAGGACGGCGATTGCCTGGACACCGTGACGGGGTTCCCATCCGAAGGTGCGGGAGTCCTCTGAGAAGTTGCGGTTGTCGCCCATCACGAAGTAGTCGTTCTGGGGAATGTGGGCCCAACTCCCGGTCGCGGGCAGGGCCGGGGACGCGGTCCCCGCGGCCGTGCAGCAGAGCACCTGCTGGGTCCACACCCCGTTGATGTAGGGCTCGACCAGCTGCTGGCCGCCGCCGGCAGAGGTGGGCTTGGTATTGGAGATGTAGACATGCCCGACTCCCTGGCGGTCGGGGGCGATGCGGATCCATTCGCCCGGCAGCCCGATCACCCTCTTGATGAAGTCATTGGGGGAGGCGATGGGGGGGTTGATGATGACGATCTGGCCCCGCGATGGGCCACTGAAGTCGAGCGAGAGCTTCTCGGTGATCAGGAGGTCGTTGTTGTGGAGGCCCGGGTACATGCTGGTGCCCTCGACGTGAACTGGCTGGATGGCGAAGGCGATCAGGAGATAGATCACCGCAGCCAGAGCCACCACCTCCACCAGGTCTCGTAGCAGCGCGCGCCGCCCCCGGTCGCCGGACGGGGCGGCCTCACGCTCGCCCGGAGCCTGGGGCTGCACGGGCGTGGCGGGAGGATCGATGGGCACGGGGGGCAGTATACGAAGAGGCCCTGGGCCGTTCGTCGCCTACAGGTGGATCCCCAACGTCTCGCACAGGCCGTTCAGTTCGTCGGCGGAGAAGTAGTCGATCACGATCCGGCCCCGGCCGCTGGCCCGGGGCGTGATCTTGACGCGGGTGCTGAGCTTGCTGGCCAACGCCTCCTCCAGCGCTCGAACCTCCGGGGCGGGGGCGGCGGCCTTCTTGACCGCTCCAGCGCCCCGCAGGGCCAGCCTGGCCACCAGGCGCTCGGTGTCGCGGACGGAGAGGTGGCGCGCCAGCACGTGGGCCAGGGTCTTGATCTGAGTGACGGGATCGGGGACAGCGAGGAGGGCCCGCACGTGGGCCGCCGACACTCTCTCCTCAGCCAGGGCTCGCTGCACCTCCGGGGCGGCGTGCAAGAGCCGGATGGTGTTGGCGACCGCCGACCGGCTGCGCCCGAGCTGCTGGGCGACGGCGTCCTGGGTCAGGCCGAACTCATCGCACAGGCGGTTGAAGGCCCGCGCCTCGTCCAAGGGGGAGATGTCCCGGCGCTGCAGGTTCTCGACCAGCGCCATCTCGAGGCGGGCGCGGTCCGGCCCGACCGGCCGGATCACGGCCGGGACCGTAGTGAGCCCGGCCAGCTGCGATGCCCGCAGACGGCGCTCGCCCGCGACCAGGTGGTACCCGTCCGGAGCCGGCTCCACCACCAGCGGCTGCAGGATGCCGTACTCGAGGATGGAGCGGGCGAGCTCTTGCAGCGAGGCGTCGTCGAATTGGCTGCGGGGCTGAAGCGGGTTCGGCGAGATGGCGGTGACCGGGACCTCCCGAACCGAGGGCCCGCTGAGGACGGAGCTCAGCGTGGCCGCACCGGGGGGGATCAGCTGCTCCAAGCCCCTCCCCAGGCCGCGGGGCTTGGTCATGCCGCCACCGGGCTGTCTCGCAGGAGGAGCTCCTCGGCGAGCGCCCGGTAGGCGACGGCGCCCCGGCCGGTGGGATCGTACTGGGTGATGGGGAGGCCGTGGCTGGGGGCCTCGCTGACGCGCACCGAGCGAGGGATGACGGTGGTGAACGCCTGCTCCCCGAACTGGCGCCGCACCTCGGCCACCACCTGAGAGCTGAGAACCGTGCGGGGGTCGAAGAGAGTCAGGACTATCCCGGCCAGGCGCAGGGACGGGTTCAGGGACTGGCGGACGAGCGCTTGGGTGTGGGTCAGGAGGGCGAGGCCCTCGAGCGCGTAGTACTCGCACTGGAGCGGGATCAGCATCGAGTCGGCCGCCACCAGGCAGTTCACCGTCAGCAGGCCCAGGGACGGAGGGGTGTCGAGGAGGACGTAGTCGAAGTCGGTGAGGCCATCGAGGGCCAGGCGAAGGCGGGACTCGCGCAGGGGCAGCTCCGCCAGCTCGAGCTCTGCCCCGGCCAGGCCGACCGTGGAGGGCACGAGGCTCATCCCGGGGATGTGCTCCAGGGGTACCGTCACCTCGGCCAGCGGCTGCCCCAGAACGACCACGTCGTAGATCGAGGCGGCCAGGTTCCTGGCGCTTATGCCAAGCCCAGAGGTGGCGTTTGCCTGAGGATCGCAGTCAACCAGGAGAACCCGAAGGTCTCGCTCGGCGAGCGCAGCGCCCAGGTTGATGGCGGTGGTGGTCTTGCCGACCCCGCCCTTCTGGTTACAGACGGTCAGAATGCGCGGGCGGGACATGGGCCAAGTATAGGTCTGGCCCGTTGTTTCACGTGAAACAACAGGCCCCCGTTCCGCCCCTCAGGACCGGGTCCGATCTCCGTCAGGAAGTGCCGGGATCATCTCCCCAGCCCGGTGCACGTGACTGCCGCCGCTATGGCGGACCTCCCCGCCTCCGCTCCCGAACACCATCCATCCGGCCCGGCCCCCGCTGATCGCCGTCCTCTCGGCGATGCCCAGGAACCGGCACCCTGCCGGAGCCGGGGTGGCCATCACTCGCCGCCAGGGCCGCATGAGCGCTGCATCCCGATGGACCCCAAACGTCTCCCCCGGCAGCAAGCCCTGGCCGCCGAGCAAGCGGCGGCGCCGACCATCCGGGGCGGCAGCCCCCGCAACCATGGCCCCGGCGCTGCAGCCGCCGTAGACCCCGCCCCCGCCGAGAAGATCCCGGATGGCCCCCAGGAGCGGGGTCCCGGCCAGGGTCTGGTGGAGGTGGCCAGGGTTGCCGCCCGAGAAGAACACCATGCTGGCCCGGCGCACCCGCTCGGCATGCTCCGGCAGGGCGGCGTCCTCTCTGACTCGCACGGGCAGGGCGATCGCGTCCCCGCCCAGCCCGGCCTAGTGGGCCAGGCCGGGCCTGTTCCAGCGCCCGAAGACCAAGTCGCCCTCGGGGGCGCTGGCGGTGGCCAGGACCACCACCGACCCGTCGCCGCCAGCTCCGGCAAGAATCCCCAGCTCAGCCTCCCCGGCCCAGCGCTCGAACTCGCCGGACCCAAGGAGCAGAAACCACCCGCCGGGGGCTCGCCCGGTACCCGGGTCGTCCGCCCGCTTTGCCCGGCCGGTCAGCTGTCCGGCTCCCCCGCCCCCCTGGCGGGGCTGCGCCTGGTGGATGGGGCCGGCTCGCCGGCGCCGACCGGCGCCAGCTTGTGCCCGTTCTTGGCCGTCTCCTGGCGCTTGAGCTGGAAGAAGGGCTCGAACATGTCCAGGGGAACCGGGAACACCACCACGGTGTTCTGGTCGGCCCCGATCTCGGAGAGGGTCTGCAGATAGCGAAGCTGCAAGGTGGCCGGCTGGGTGCCGATCACCTTGGCGGCGTCAGCCAGCGTCTGAGCGGCCTGGAACTCGCCCTGGGCGCGGATTATCTTGGCCCGCTTCTCGCGCTCAGCCTCCGCCTGGAGGGCCATCGCCCGCTGCATCGACTGCGGCAGGTCGACATCCTTGACCTCGACGGCGGTGACTTTGACCCCCCACGGCTCGGTCTGCTCATCGATCACCGCCTGCAGCTCGGCGTTGACTTTGTCTCGCTGGCTCAGCAGCTCGTCCAGGGTTGACTGCCCGAGGATCGAGCGCAAGGTCGTCTGGGCGGTCTTGGAGATGGTGCCCATGTAGTCGCGAACCTTGACGTAGGAGTCGCGGGCATCCACCACCCGGAAGAACACCACCGCCGTGACGCGCACGGTGACGTTGTCCTTGGTGATCACGTCCTGGGGCGGCACCTCATGCACCATGACCCGCAGATCCACCTTCACCATCCGATCAAGCCCGAAGGGGATGATCAGCCGGGGCCCGGGACCCTTCACGTCGGTCAGCCTGCCCAGGCGAAGCACCACCCCTCGCTCGTATTCGTTGATGACCCGGAATCCGGTGGTGAAGGCGATCAGGATCAGGACGGCGAGCACGACCACCACCACCACCACTGCCAGCAGAGCCCCAGTCATTGCTTGATTCCTCCTGGATGTCCGCTCCGGACGGCGAGCTCGGCCGCGGCGGAGGGCAAATATGGCACCGGAACCCCGGTCGGCCTGACTATGAGGGTGAGCCCGTCCTGGGCCAGCACCTCGATCTCGCTCCCCACCTCGAGCGGGGAGTGGTCCCGAGCCTCGATCCGCCAGAGCTCCCCACCGACCTCCGCCTGTCCGACTGGGCAGGCCCGCTTCCGGACCACTCCCGTCAGCCCCAGCAGTTCGTGCGGGATCTGCGGGAAGGGCTTGTGGCGGACCTCCAGGGCGCGCCCGCTCACGATCACCCAGAGGGCGCCCATTCCGAGCGGAAGGCCGAGCAGGGCGATGGGGTTGACCCCGGGGTGGCGGAACAGCAGCCAGCCCCCGGCAATCGACGCGGCGATCCCGAGGACGCTCACCACGCCGTGGCTGGGAACGGAGGTGTCCAGGATGAAGAGGGCCACCGCCGCCCCCACCAGGAGCAGCCCGAGCAGGTCGAGGGGGGTGGCCAGCAGGCCCACGATCGCCAGCCCGCCTGCCCCCAGCCCGACCATCCCCGGGACCAGGGCCCCCGGGTGGACCAGCTCCATCCCAACCCCGAGCAGGGCCAGCAGTAGCAGCCCAAAGATGAGAGTGGGGTCGGCCAGAACCCCCAGGGCCGACGGCAGCACCACCGGAGGCCTCACAGCCTGTGCCGAGTGGGCTCCGACGCTCGCCAGCACTGGAAGCTGCCCCGCCAGGGCCAAGCTTCCGGCCCCGAGGGCCACGCTCACGACTGCCACACGGCGCATAGCCAATTCAGTGTACGCCGTTTTCCGGGAGGTCCCCCTTGGTGGCTGCGCATAATCGCGGAATGCCCGCCACCTCAGGGGCGCCAGCCGTCGCCATCTCCGTGCGCCAGGTCGCCCCGGGAGAGAGGGCTGCCTGGGACGACTTCGTCACCGCCTCCTGCGGCGGCATTCTGATGCAGACGTGGGGCTGGGGCGAACTGCGTCGCCGGTCTGACTGGAGCGTGCTGCGTCTGGTGGCGGAGAGCGAGTCCGGCTGGCGGGCCGCGATCCAGATCCTGCACCGGAGCGTCCTGCCGGGTGGCATCGGGTGGGGGTACGCCCCGCGAGGACCGGCGCTCGCGGCCCTGGCCGACACCGCTGCGGCGGAGAGGCTGTTGGAACGCGCCCGGGCCGAACTCGTGCGCCGCCGGATCCTGGCCCTGCGGGTGGATCCGGAGTGGGAGGTGAACTCGCCGAATGCCGAGGCCCTACGGCGACGGCTTGGCCTCAGGCCGGCGCGCTTCGACATCCAGCACCGCCAGACGTGGCTGGTCGAGCTTGGCTCCACTCCCCAAGAGACCCTCGCCGCCATGCCGGCGTCGACCAGGCGCAACATCCGCATCGCGGAGCGGGCCGGTGTTGAGGTCACCGCCGGACGGGACCCCCACGACGTGGAGCGGTTCTACCAACTCCATCTCGAGACCGTCCGCCGCCAGGCCTTCCAAACCAGGCCTCTTTCGTATTACCAGGCGGCGCTCGCGGAGCTGGGAGCGGTGGTCTTCCTGGCCCGGCGGGAGGCGCAACCCCTGGCGGGGGCCATCGCGATCGCCTGTGGGCCCCGCCTCATCTACTTGTACGGAGGGACTTCGGTGGCGCTGCCCGAGGTCCGGGCCAGCTACGCCCTGCACTGGGCGGTGATCCAGTGGGGCATCCGCCGGGGCTGCACCGAATACGACATGTGGGGCATGCCCCGAGGCTTCGACCGGTCCGACCCGGCCCACGGGTACGCCCTCTTCAAGACCCGATGGGGCGGTGGGCTCGCCTCCCACAGCGGGCTCATGGTGGCGCCGCTGCTGGGCCCGCTGGACCCCGCCACGCACCGCTTGGAGGCGTGGCTCCTGCGGCGACGCCCGCTCCTGACCTGAGCCGCCACCGGATCGGCTTTCACGGCTCTAGAATTGGAGTGTGCTCTTCCTGGGACGCCCCCGCAGCGACCATTGGGAGGCGATGGTCTTCGCGCCTCCGCGCGAGGTCTTCGCCATCGCGGAGCAGGTGCTCGGGCTGCCGCCCTTCAGCTTTCGGGTGGTGGACGAGCGCACTGCCGAGGTGGTCCAGGACATCGCCAACGGCCTGTTCGGGCAGTGGAGCAAGGTCAAGTACCCCCGCAACCGCATCCGGATCGAATGCGACAACACCGACTCCGGCACCCGGGTCACGGTCGACACGGTGGGCGACCGCGCCGCCATCATGCGCGCCACCAACCTGATCCGGATCCTGGGCAAGGGGGAGGCCGACCCGCACACCGTCTACCGCCACCGGACCATCCCTCCCGGTAACTGCACGATCGTGCAGAGCTGGGCGGGCACCGGGTATCCGCTCTTCATGGCTCCCGATCACCAGGCGCGGCGCGGCCGCTCGGTGCGTCCGTCCAGCCCGCTGGTCGCCCTCCAACAGCACGGCCGCTGGGTCAGCGTCAGGGCCGGCTCAGGGGATGCGGCCGAGGAAGGCTGGATCGAAGCCGACCAGCTGGTCCCGGATCAGGTGCCGGCGCGGGCGGCTCTAGTCTCCGGTTAGTCCTCGGCGTGGTGGGCGAGGCTGTGCCACGCCCCCGAGAGCATCAGGTCCTGGGCCTCGACCGGGCCCTCGCTGCCGGCGGAATAGAGGTTGATCCGGGGCATGTCGTCCAGTACCGGCTGCAGGGCCCTCCAGGCGTACTCCGTCTCGTCCTGGCGAATGAAGAGGGTGTGGTCTCCCAGGAGCGCGTCGTGGAGCAGGCGCTCGTAGGCCTCGGCGGGCTCGGTCTTGAAGGACTGTCCATACGAGAAGTCCATCCGAACCCCCTGCTCCACCACCGTCGGGCCGGGTTTCTTGGCCATGAACGAGAACGAGATGCCCTCGTCGGGCTGGATCCGGATGGTGACCCGGTTGGGCGGGAGGGCCTCGATCCCGGTCCCCTCGAAGAGATGGAGAGGCACATCGCGGCAGAAGAGCATGATCTCCGTGCGGCGGGTCGTGAGAGCCTTGCCACACCGCAGATAGAAGGGGACCCCCGCCCATTCCCAGGTGTCGACCGCCAGCCGCAGGGCGATGTAGGTCTCCGTATTCGAGTCCGAGGAGACTCCCTCCAACTCCCGATATCCCGGCATCATCTTGCCGTTGACCGAACCGCGGGTGTACTGGCCTCGAACGACATCCCGAGGGGACACGGGATGGATCGACTGAAAGACCTTCACCTTCTCGTCTCGGAGGGCTTCGGGATCGAAGGAACTGGGAGGTGACATACACGTCAGCGCGAGCAGCTGGAAGAGGTGGTTCTGCATGATGTCGCGCAGTGCCCCCGTCTCCTCGTACAGATGTCCCCGGCTTTCAACTCCGATGTCTTCCGCAACTGTCAATTGGACATGCGAGACGACCTCGCGGTTCCATATGCGTTCGATCAAGGTGTTTCCAAAGCGGAAAACCAGGAGGTTCTGGACGGTCTCCTTGCCCAGATAGTGGTCGATGCGGTAGATCCTCTCCTCCGGCACGGTCCGCTGCAGGGCCCGGTTCAGCAGCTGGGCGGAGGCCAGATCGTGCCCGAAGGGCTTCTCGATGATGATCGAGGACCCCTTGGCCAGACCGGCCTCCTTCAACTCTTGGAGAATCGGCTCGAACGAGGAAGGCGGCACCGCCAGGTACACGATCCGGTGCGGCAGCCGCAGGGTGCGGGCCAGGGTGGGCCCGGGGTCGTTGATCGCGGGGATGTAGCGCAGTCGCTGCGCGAAGTCGGCGAACGCCCGGTCGTCGACGCCGGTCCGGCCGAACTCGGTGATGGCGTCATGGGCGAGCTGCCGGAAGCCCGCGTCGTCGAGCCCGTCGTTGGCGGTGCCGACCACCTCGCCGCGGCGAGGCAGCAGTCCCTGCCGGCTCAGCTCGTAGAGCGCGGGCAGGAGTTTGCGGCGGGCGAGGTCCCCGCTGGCCCCGAACACCACGAGATCCTGATTGGGGGGTATCCGCAACGCTTCGGGGGGCACCTCAGGAGTCTAAACGAGGCTGCGGGCAAGCTGTTCCCGGGGTCACGACTGGCCATGCCTATACTCGGTCGGTGGCAGAGGGCACGGACCCTGTGAAGGCTCCGGACGAGGTCCTGGACGAACTAGCTCAGCTGCAGCGGCTGGTGGCCGAATACCCGCCCCTCGACGCGGGGGCGACCGCCGCGCTCCTCTCCGAGGTCGGGGACCAGGGACTGGACGCGGACCCTCGCCGCCAGCTGGTGCAACATCACCTCTGGCTGGTACTCGGTGAGGCGGTGGCCGCCGGCGCGCCCGGAATGTCGACGGCTGACCTCTTTCAGGAGGGAACCACGGCGCTGCTGAAGGTGGTGCACGGGCTCGCCCCCGGCACCGGCCTGGGGCCCGAGGAATTCCTGGCCCAGGTGCGGGCGGCGGTCGCGATCGCCATCAGCGCCACCGTGGAGGACGAGGCCCGGGCCCGCGAGCGGGACCAGCAGTGGGCGCGCGATGCGGAACTTCTGTTCGTGATCGAGACGGAGCTGAGGCTGGAGTCGGGGGAGCCGCCGACGGACCGGGAGCTCGCGACCAAGCTGGGCTGGGATGAAGAGCGGGTGCAGCAGCTGCGCCGGGCGGTCGCGGAGGCGAGTTCCCAGCACGATCTGGAGCTGATGGAGGCGCTCGGGGAGATGGAGGACGAATGAGCGATCAAGTGCGAGAGGTGCCCCTGGGCGAGGTCCACCGGCGGCTGGGCGCGCGCATGGTGGCTTTCGGCGGCTACCGGATGCCGATGCAGTACCGCAGCATCCGAGAGGAACACCTGGCGGTGCGTCAGCAGGCCGGCCTCTTTGATGTTTCGCACATGGGAGAGTTCACCGTGCGGGGGCCGGGGGCGCTCGACTACCTGCAACGGTTGGTGACCAACGATGTCTCCAAGCTCTCCCCGGGCAGGGCGCTGTACAGCCTGATGTGCCGGGATGACGGGGGCATCGTCGACGACCTCCTCGTCTATCAGGACGATGACGGCTACATGTGCGTCATCAACGCCGCCCGCCACGACCACGATCTGGCCTGGATGCGCGCCCAGCTGCCCGCCCAGGGGGTCGAGTTTGAGGACGTTTCGGAAGAGACCTGCCTGCTCGCGGTCCAGGGCCCGCGGGCCCTGGAGATCCTGGCCCCGCTGGCGGAGGATACCGGGCTGGAGGAGATTCGCTACTACCACCACCGGCAGGGTCGGGTGGCAGGGGTCCCGGTGCGGATCTCCCGGACCGGCTACACCGGCGAGGATGGCTTCGAGCTCTACGGCCCGGCTGACGAGGCGGAGCGGCTCTGGGAGGCGATATCCCATCAGGGCGCTCCCCTGGGGATGCTGCCCGCTGGTCTGGGAGCCCGAGACACCCTCCGGCTGGAAGCCGGGCTGCGTCTCTATGGGCAGGACATTGACGAGCGCACCGACCCCCTCTCCGCCGGGCTCGGCTGGGTGGTGAAGCTGGGGAAAGGGGACTTCCGCGGGCGGGAGTCATTGCAGACGATCGCCGCCGATCCGCCGCGCCAGTTCGTCGGCCTGCGCCTGGACGCCCGCCAGATAGCCAGGCCCCATCAGCAGCTCTTCTCGGGCGCAGAGCCGGTGGGGGTGGTGACCAGCGGGTCCTTCAGCTTCACCCTGGGGATTGGCATCGCGATGGGCTACGTGAGATCCGGCACCGCGGCCGGCGGGGCGGATCTGAAGGTGCTGCTGCGCGAGGATCTCGGACAGTGGGCGGACGCCACCGTCGTCCCACTACCTTTCTACCGTAGGCCCGGCGGCTGAGCCGGCATGACCGCATTCAGAGGGGGAGGGCGAACCAGTGCCCGAGCTTGATTCCTATCGTTTCAGCAAGAGCCACGAGTGGGTGCGGCCCGAGCCGCCGGGGGAGGCGCTGGTCGGCATCACGGACCACGCCCAAGCGCAGCTCGGCGATGTCATATTTCTGGAGCTGCCTCCCGCCGGCACCCGGCTGGCGGCGGGCGACCGCCTCGGTGCCGTCGAGTCAGTCAAGGCCGCCAGCGATCTCTACTGCCCGGTCAGCGGCGAGGTGGTGGAGGTCAACCCAGCCCTTGGCTCAAGACCCGAACTGGTGAACCAGGACCCCTATCAGGCGGGCTGGCTGCTGCGCGTCCGGCTGGAGGGAGATCTGCCGACGGATCTGATGGATGCCGCCGGGTACGATTCCTACGCGCAGGCTGACTCCCACTGAGCGCTCAGCTCCCGACAGCAAGGGTGATTTTCACTGATGGCTTACCTGCCCAACTCCGCCGCCGATCGGGCCGCTATGCTCGCCGCCCTCGGGCTCGAGACGCAAGCCCAGCTGTTTCGAGAGATACCGCAACATCTGCTCCAACCCACCCTGGAGTTGCCGCCACCGCTGAGCGAGCTGGAGCTGAGCGAGGAGATGAAACGCCTGGCCGCCGCCAACCGGCCGCTGGCGCAGTGGGACTGCTTCCTGGGCGCCGGCATCTACTCCCGGTTCATCCCGGCGGTGGTGGGCGCCGCCATCAGCCGGCCAGAGTTCTACACCGCTTACACGCCCTACCAGGCTGAGGCCAGTCAGGGATACCTGCAGACCGTATTCGAGTTCCAGTCGATGGTGGCGGAACTCTACGACCTAGATGTCGCCAATGCCTCCATGTACGACGCGGCGACGGCCACCGCCGAGGGAGCGCTGCTGGCGACCGCCCACACCGGCCGGCGTCGGGTCCTGGCGCTCAGCTCACTCCACCCCGAAATCCTGGCGGTGCTGAGGACCTACATCTCCGGGCGGGGCGCCGAGCTGGTGCTCATACCAACCATCGACGGGACCGCCGATCTCGAGGCCGCAGCCAGCCTGCTGGCGGAGGGGGAGGCGGCCGTGGTGGTCACCCCCCAGCCCAACTTCCTGGGCCTGTTGGAGCCGGTGGCCGAGCTGGTCGAGCTGGCCCACGGTGCCGGCGCCCTGGCTTTGGTGGTGGCGGATCCGGTGGCGGCCTCCGTCCTGGAGCCCCCGGGGGCTCTGGGGGCGGACATCGCGGCCGGCGACGGGCAGCAGCTGGGCATAGCACCCCAGCTCGGGGGTCCCACGGTGGGTCTCCTCGCCTGTCGCGGGGAGCTGGTCAGGCGGATCCCCGGCAGGCTGGTCGGGATGACCACCGACGCCCGCGGCGGGCGGGCCTACTGCCTGACCCTGCAGACCCGCGAGCAGCACATCCGCCGCGAGCGGGCCACCTCCAACATCTGCACCAATCACGCCCTGATGGCCTTGGCTGCGACCGCCTACCTGGCCAAGATGGGTGGGGCCGGCCTCCGCCAGGTGGCCGACATCTCCTACCGCCGGGCGCACCACCTGGCGAACAAGCTGACCGCCGTGCCCGGATTCCGGCTCAGATTCCCGGGCCGACCATTCCT
The DNA here is from genome assembly GCA_021817025.1 of bacterium. The sequence goes on along the minus strand of JAKAWF010000037.1, from coordinate 5,396 downwards.
GTGGGAGTTCGTGCTGGAAGGACCCCGGGCCGGTGAGTTGACGGCCGGCCGGCTCGAGGAACGGGGGATCCTGGCGGGCTACCCGCTGGGCGGCATCGATCCAGCGCTCTCCAACTGCCTGCTCGTGTGCGCCACCGAGACCAGCTCTCCCCGCGCCATCGCGCGGTACGAGCGCGCCCTGGTCGAGCTGGTCGCGACCGGGGCGCCGCTCGAGGAGCAGGCGTGAGCGAGCAGCCCACGTGGGTGGGCGAGGAGCCGTTGCTCTTCGAGCTGGCCCAAGAGGCCGACCGGGCGCCGCGCCTCCCCGCCGCCGGAGTCGACGCCGCCGGCATCGAGTCGGATCTTCCCGCCAGGTGGCGGCGCCGGCGGCCCGCGCGGATTCCAGCCCTCAACGAACCGGAGCTGGCTCGCCACTTCGGACGGCTGGCGCGGCGCAACCACAACCTGCAGCAGGGCCCGTATCCGCTGGGGTCGTGCACCATGAAGTACAACCCCGCCATCAATGAGCAGGCGGCCAACCTGGCCGGGTTCAGCGACCTCCATCCCTGGCAGCCGGTAAAGTCGATCCAGGGGGCCCTGGAGCTGATGTGGCAGCTGGAGCAGTACCTGTGTCAGCTCACCGGGATGGGGGCCGTCTCCCTCCAGCCGGCGGCAGGCGCGCACGGGGAGTGGACCGGCTTGCGGATGATCCAGGCCTACCACCTGAGCCGCCAGGACCACCAGCGCGGCGTGGTGATCATCCCGGACACCGCCCACGGCACCAACCCTGCCAGCGCCGTGCAGTGCGGTTTCTCCGTGACCACCGTCAAGAGTGCCGCCGACGGGACGGTGGATCTGGATGATCTGCGCGCCAAGCTGGGGCCCGAGGTGGCAGCCGTGATGTTGACCAATCCCAACACCCTGGGCATCTTCGAGCGGCACATCGAGGAGATGGCCCGCCTCGCCCATGAGGCCGGGGCGTTGGTGTACTACGACGGCGCCAACCTCAACGCCCTGGTCGGAGTGGCGCGGCCCGGAGACATGGGCTTCGATGTGGTCCACCTCAATCTCCACAAGACTTTCTCCACCCCTCACGGAGGTGGTGGCCCGGGCGCCGGCCCGGTCGGGGTCACCAGCCGGCTGGAACAGTTCCTGCCGGTGCCCAGGGTGGTGCGGCGCGGCGATCACTTCGAGCTCGACTACGACCAGCCCCACAGCATCGGCAAGGTGCGCTCCTTCTACGGCAACTTCGGCATGCTGGTGCGCGCCTACGCCTACGTCCGCGCCTATGGTGGCGAGATCGGGCAGGTCGCCCGGGACGCGGTCCTCAACGCCCGCTACCTGCGCCACCGCCTGAGCCAGCATCTGCCGGCGGCGGTTCCCACCGACAGCTTCCACGAGTTCGTGGCCACCCCCAAGGGCTCTGGGTACGCCGAGCTCAGGGCGCTGGACATCGCCAAGCGGATGATCGACTACGGCATCCACCCGCCCACCGTCTACTTTCCGATCACGGTCCCGGAGGCGATGATGTTCGAGCCCACCGAAACCGAGTCCAAGCGCTCTTTGGACCAGCTGGCTGAGATCGTGATGACGATCCTGGAGGAGGGCAAACGCGATCCCGAGATGCTTCGCCAGGCGCCCCACAACGCCCCCGTGGGCCGCGTCGACGAGGTCCAGGCGGCGCGCCATCCAGTGCTGCGCTGGCGCGCCGCCGACCCCCCGGCGTGACCTTGCGGGAGGCGGATCGGCGGGCCCTGCTGGCTCTGATGCTGGACCGGGCCTTCCGGGTCGGGGATTTCCTGCTCACCAGCGGCAGGCGCAGCCGGTACTACTTCGATGGTCGGCTGGTCACCCTCGATCCCGTGGGGGCTCTGCTGATCGGCCGGGAGATGCTCGGCTGGGCCCGTGAGGACGGTGTCCTCAGGGTGGGGGGCCCGACCCTGGGAGCCGACCCCATGGTGACCGCCATCGCCGTGTGCAGCGCCCTCGATTCCGGCGCTCGTGTGGGCGCCTTCATCGTGCGCAAGGAGGCCAAGGGCCATGGGGCCGGGGGGAGCTTCGCGGGACCCGCGCCCCAGCCGGGGGAGCCGGTGGCACTGGTCGACGATGCCCTCACCACCGGCGGCTCGCTCCTGGACGCCGCGTCCAAGGTGGCTGAGACCGGCGCGCGGATCGTGGCGATCTACACCCTCCTCGACCGGGAGGAGGGCGGGCGGGCCCGGGTGGAGGATGCCGGCTACCGGCTGCGCTCGATCTTCAACCGCTCGGAGCTGCTGTCGGACGGGGCCCTGTCTGAGGTTGCGTCGACCTGAGCCGGGCCGGGTACTCTGAGCGACGTGGGCAGGCAACTGGGGCTGGCGAAGCTTGGAGCCGCGCTCGCGGCGGTGCTCCTGCTCAGCTCGTGCGCCGGCAGCGCCTCTCCCGCCGCAGCCGCGGTGCAGTCGCTGGTGTCCGGCCTGCCCGCCCACCAGCAGGCGAGGCCGCTGAAGGTGGGGACGGACGCCTGCAGTCCCGATGGCGGCTTCTACCTCGATCACACCCAGATCGCTTTCTACTACGTGCGCAAGGTTCCCCTGGGCGACGTCCTGCCCCTGCTGCCCGCCAAGGAGGCCCAGGACGCTCGCAGCCTGAGCGGTCTCGGACCACTGCTCGAAGTGGTGGCGCTGGCCAGCAACCCCGGAGCGTCAACCTGTGGGGTGGGCCTCACCCAGTCCGTGCTGGAGTCGGCTCTGACGGCGAAGCTGGAACCCAAGGGGCTGAGAGGCAGTCTGCAGCGGACCTACTACGACCCGATCCGGCCCATCGTGGTGCTGTCGAGCAATCGCCTGGACATCTGCTCCGCGAATGTCAACCCCGGCGCCCACGTCTGGCTGTTGGCGGTCTTCCCCCCGGTCAACACTTCGGTCCCGGTGGCGGTCGTCAACCCCGCCCCGCAGTTCGGCTTCTACCTGCCGGTGGGGCGGGGTGCGCTGCCGGCCCAGCCTCCCCGCCATCTCTACGCCGAGGATGTCAACCAATGCCTCCAAATCCTGAGCGGCGGATGAGGGACGGGCGCGCCGCGCTGCTGGCCGAGCTGCGCCGGGACGGCCTGGCGGACCCTGCGGCCCTGGCCGGCCTGGCGGGGGTGCGCCGCGAGCTCTTCCTGCCGCCTGAGCTGGCGGATCTTGCCTACCATGATCGGGCCCTCTCAATCGGCTGGGGCCAGACCTGCTCTCAGCCGCGGATCGTGGGCATGACGGTCGCCGCGCTGGCGGTGTCGGGCGGGGAAACGGTGCTGGAGGTCGGCGCGGGCAGTGGCTACCTGGCGGCGGTGCTGCGCGCGGCCGGCGCCGCCAGCGTGATCGCAATCGAACTCCTTCCCGAGCTGGCATCCCAGTGCCGGCGCAACCTGAACCGCGCCGCTGTCACCGGGGTCGAGGTGCGGGTCGGGGATGGCCGGGGCGGCGCCCCTGATCGCGCTCCCTTCGACGCCGTCGCCATCTCGGCCGCGGCCGAGGAGGTCCCGGTCGCCCTGCTCGAACAGGTGCGGATCGGGGGCCGTCTGGTGGCCCCTCTGGGCCCGCCGCCGGAGCAGCACCTCTACATCCTGCGCCGCTCCCACGCCGGCTGGGAGCGCCGCGACCTCGGCGCGTGCCGCTTTGTGCCGCTGCGGACCGAGGCCGAAGTGGCGACGCCACCGTGATCGGGGGGAGCTATTCTGGCGAGGGTCTATCGAGAACGGCGTGGGGAGGAGAGTCGTGCCAACGGACGATCACCTGAGCGTCCCCCGGCTGCGGTCGGGATCGGAGCTGGGCCCCCCCTGGGCCTGGCCGCGAGCCGGCGAACTGCGGGAGATGAGCATCTCCAGCCAGCGGCTGCGTTCCAACCCCCTGGACGATCCGGCCGAGCGCCCGGTTTGGGTCTATCTCCCCCCCGCCTACCGCCAGTCCGCCAGCGAGCGGTTTCCGGTCATATACATCCTGCAGGGCATGACCGGCCAGCTCGACATGTGGAAGAACCGGAGTGCGTTTCGCAAGAACCCCCTGGAGCTGTATGACGAGCTCTTCGCCGATCCCGCCGTGCCGCCTTGCCTCCTGGTCTTCGTCGACTGTTGGACCCGGCTGGGAGGCAGCCAGTTCCTGGACTCACCCGGCACCGGGAACTACCACAGCTATCTCTGCGAGGAGGTGGTGCCGGCTGTCGACCTCGAGTTCCGGACCCTGGCCGACCGGGAGCACCGGGGGGTCGCCGGCAAGTCCAGTGGCGGCTACGGGGCGATGGTGACGCCACTGCTTCGGCCCGATCTGTTCTCGGGCCTCGCCAGCCACGCCGGAGACGCCCTGTTCGAGTACTGCTACCTCCCCGAGTTCCCGCAGGCGGTGCGCAGCCTGCGCGACCACTACCAGGGTTCGATGGAAGGCTTCTGGGAGGACTTCCGATCCCGCCCCGGGATCTCCAAGCCCAGCGACGCCCCCCTGATCAACAGCTATGCCATGGCGGCGTGTTACTCGGCTCGGGCCGATGGCGTCCCGGAGCTACCCTTCGATCCCGTGACGGGGGGGATCAGACCGCGGGTCTGGGATCGTTGGCTGGACTGGGACCCGGTGCGGATGGTGGCGCGCAGGCCAGAGGCGGCCAGCAGCCTGCGCGCGGTCTACCTGGACGGGGGCCGGCACGACGAGTACTTCCTGGAGGTGGGTGCCGGCGCCGTCAAGGCGGCGCTGGAAGCGGTCGGGGTGAAGGGGGTCCACCTGGAGCTCTTCGACGCTGGCCACGGGGGGATCGAATACCGATACCCAGTTGGGATCAGGTTCCTGGCGGAGCGGCTGCAAGCAGGCTGAGCCCGCCGGCGTGAGCCTGGGCCGCAGCTGATTCAGCTGGCGTAGTCGTGGAAACCCCGCCCGGTCTTGCGACCGAGCTGGCCCGCCTCGACCATGCGCTCCAGCATGGGGTTGGGCGCGTAGCGGGGGTCGTGCAAGCCCTGGTGCATCACCTTGCAGATGCCGAGGATGACATCCAGGCCGATGAAGTCGGCCAGCTCCAAGGGTCCCATCGGATGCCGGAAACCGAGCCTGGCCACCTGGTCGATGTCCTGGGCGGAGCCGACCCCCTCCTGGAGAGCCTGCATGGCCTCATTCAGGAAGGGGATCAGGATGCGATTGCCGATGAACCGTTACTCCCCAAGTTGGCCAACGTCGGCCAAAGTGGAAATCTCTTCCCCCAGGCGTGTGAGACTGGGCTGTCGCCCCCGTAACGGCGCAGGGGCATGGGAGCCGCTTGCCCGACAGGTCGCCCCATCAGTCGGGCGGCACGGTGAGCCAAGGGCAGGTGTGAGAGCCCGGCTCTCGTCCTTGCCTGGAGGCCCCAGGGTTGGAGCCGAGTGCCTTCGCAGGCACAACCCACCACGGTCCCAGGTGGAATGGCGCTTCCCCATCGCC
>JAKAWF010000439.1 GCA_021817025.1 bacterium | reverse complement strand
GGGTTTGTACGGCCGAGTATGGAATTGTTCTCACCCTGTTACTGCTCGCGACGTATTGATGGACACGGTGCAGGTTCAATTCCGCGGTGTGGTACCAGCCCCAGTCTGTGCGCAGAATTCGGAGAATGTAGCCCATGTCGATGGAGTCGCGGTCCGGGATACCTGGCCCATGAGCACCCAGCAGCGTGACTATGTCCAGGATATCCTTGTCGGTCAGAGCGTGGATCTGGAGTTTGCTGAGGAGCAAGTCTTCGGCCGTCAAGGTACGCGACCTGAGTTCTAGCCGATGCTTGAATTGAAGGGTGTGCGACATCCGTAGAAGGTCGAGAAAGACATCGACCTTCAAGTTATTGATGGCATGCTGGTAAATGAGCCGATTGGTGCCGAACTCTTGGCTGTGTGCGACCGTTGGATCGTCTTCGAAGCCGAGATCGTGGAACAAGCTCACAATCTGTCCAGACTCTCTGGCGTACCCGGCAAAGTCGAGGTCTCCCGGGGGTTCGCGGTTCAGGAGTCGGCAGAGCCTCGAGCAGTGCTCACAGTGCAAGATCACGCCTCCCGACCCCAGGAGGCGGAGCGATATCCCGCGGCTCTCGGCCTCGGCCAAGAGCCCCGCCGCGGATCTAAGGGGGTCGGTGGACGGGCCCGGCGCATGAGCTTCGCCTGACGATGGACTTAGCTCCACAGTGTCCCCTAAGAGGTCCGACATATGACGTGGGAGGTATGATAAGTGGCCTTCGTGGGTTTGTCAACGCCGTCGGTTTCGAGATGACCTCAAGGGGGTGAGGGGCATGGCGTCGCATCAGCGGGAAGGCTCTGGGCCTCACCACACAGACGTACTTCTCTCAACGCCAAAGGTACTCTGCGTGGGTGTGCTCGCATCGTGACCTGATCTGCCTCAGGGTAGATGGCCGGATCAGAACTCGTCCAAGGCCAAGATCGGCGGTCACGGCTCAGCCAGTGGCCAATAGCAAGGCACGGATTTCGAGAGTTGGAGGCGAATAGGACAAGCAGTGATTACACCCGAGACCATCATCTACTCAAGTGTGAACCCGGCCACCGAGGTGCTGGTGGGAGAGTATCCGGCGATGTCCGAGGCGGAGGTTGCCCGCGCCCTTGATCGCGCTCAGGATGCCTTTGTGATCAACTCGCGCCAACCGATCGCCTGGCGAGCGGAGCGGATGCTGGCGCTGGCTGAGTCCTTCCGCCGGGACCGCTCTGAACTGGCCCGGCTCGTCTCCCTGGAGATGGGCAAGCCCATCTCCGAGGCCCAGGCCGAGGTGGAGAAGTGCACCATTTCCTGCCAGTACTTCGCCCACCAGGCGGAGGACTTCCTGCAGGACCAGCCGGCCCCCTCCGACTCCCCCCGCAGCTTCGTCGCCTTCCGCCCCCTGGGGGTGGTGCTGGCGATCATGCCCTGGAACTACCCCCTTTGGCAGGTCGTGCGCTTCCTGGCGCCCGCTCTGATGGCGGGCAACGCGGGCCTGCTCAAGCATGCGCCCACCACCTTCGGGTCCGCGCTGGCCCTGGAGCGGCTGGTCCGCGAGGCGGGCTTCCCCGACGGCTCTCTGACGGCTTTGGTCACCGGCACCGAGCCGGTCCCGGGACTCCTGGCCGACCCCAGGGTCAGGGCGGTGACGCTGACCGGCAGCGACGTAGCCGGCAGCCAGGTCGCCGCCATGGCTGGACGCGAACTCAAGAAGGCGGTCCTGGAGCTCGGTGGGTCCGACTTCTTCTTGGTCCTAGAGGATGCGGACTTGGCTCAGGCGGCCGAGGTCGGGGTGCGCGCCCGCTTCCAGAACGCGGGCCAGAGCTGCATCGCCGCCAAGCGCTTCTTGGTGGCGGAGGCGGTCGCGGACGAGTACCTGGAGCGATTCCTGGCCGTGGCCCGGGAGCTGCGGATGGGAGACCCCATGGATCCGGCGGTCAACCTCGGCCCACTGGCGCGCCGGGATCTGCGTGAGCGGCTGCAGGAACAGGTGCGCCGGTCGGTGGGCGCAGGGGCGAAGGTGGTCCTGGGGGGAGAGACGCCCGATCCCCCGGGGTTCTTCTACCCTGCCACGGTGTTGACCGGGGTGACCCAGGGGATGGCGGTGTTCGACGAGGAGACCTTCGGACCGGTGGCAGCCTTCACCCGCTTCTCCTCCGAGGACGAGGGCGTCCTGCTCGCCAATCATCCCCGCTACGGGCTGGGGGGCAACATCTGGACCGCGGACCCAGAGCACGGCGTCCAGTTGGCCGCGAGGCTGGACACCGGTGGCGTCTACGTCAACGGCATGACCCACTCCGACGCCCGGATACCGTTCGGCGGCGTCCGCCGGAGCGGCTTCGGCCGCGAGCTTGCCAGCTTCGGAATCCGCGAGTTCACCAACATCCAAACTGTCTGGAGGCCATAGCCGATGACTAGCCGGATTCGAAAGCAATGGGGTATCCGTCCAGGATCCCGTCAACGTCCCCAGAGTGAACTGAGGGGGTAACGGGGCACGGACTTCGTCGCGGGCGCTGCTCACCCCGTTGTGGGACGCGGAGGTCCCTTTCCGCTCCCGAAAGTAGCAGCCCCAGGGGCCTGCAGTCGGTTCCTTCTGTCTTGACACAGTTCGGGAGCGGATGACGCCCCGGCGAGGCGAAGTTCGAGGTCAGCGGGGGCTACAGCCCCAGGAGATGGAGTGCGCAGGTGGGATCTCGCCCAGTGCACGCCCCGGGCGCTCTTACCACAGTGGGCCCCGTCAGCCGCAGGGCCCACATCGCCAGGTTGCGCAGGCTCGCCATCGCGCGCGGCAACTTCACGGTGCGCACCTGGGAGCGACCCTTTCTCCCAGGCAGGGGAGCGGATCCCCTGAACTGCTAGGGCTTTGGCGCCCGGGGAGCCCGGCGCCATCATCCGGACTGTCAGGCGGCTGGGAACTACCAGGCTCCTGCTGGTGCTGGACGGGATAGACAAGGTGGCCACGGGCAACTGGCGAGGCTCCTCGCCCACGGCGTGGCTGCTGGAGCTCCTCGGCTCGACCACCTGGACCGATCGCTACCTCGGCGTGCCCTACCCGACCTCGGCGATGAGCTTCGTGGCCAAAGCCAACTCACTGGGCACGATCCCAGCGCCGCTACTGGACCGCTGCGAGGCGGTGGAGGTGCCCGGCCTAACCAGATCCACGTCAAAGTCCGGTGCTGAGGGCATGTCTTGGGTGTGGGAGGTGGGGCGTGAGGCAGGGTCGGCGCTGAGCTAAGGGCAGGGGGAGTCTAGGCGGAAGTTCCTGAGTTGGGGTGAGATCAGTCGAGATCACCGTGTGGTGGTGTCGTCTGGCTACACGGTGATGGGAATGCC
>JAKAWF010000438.1 GCA_021817025.1 bacterium | reverse complement strand
CCGGTTCAGGCCCAGCAGCTTGGTCAGCCGCGCCTGCGAGGTCGGGCCGTAGCGGTGCAGGTGCCCCAGCAAAGTCGCCAGGTTGTGCCGCCGCACCGCCTCCTGGGTGGCGCCTCGCTCCGTTCTCGCCATCAGGATCTTCCGGGCGCCGAGCCGGAGGGCCTGCCGGCGAGATCCGGGAGGTTGCGATGGGCGCGCGGCCGTGGGGCGAGCCCACCACCCGCCCACCGACCAATGGCCATGGCTTGTGGCAACGCCGCGCTCGGCTCTCCTGGCAGGTTCCAGTGAGAGCCCATCCGGCTGTGCGGGCGCCCCCTCTTCATGCCACTCAGATCCGGAGGGAACTCCCCGACAGCGTCCCCCGGCGCGAGAGCGTGTCGATGAGGACGGCCCCCACCAGGACCAGGCCGGTGGCGATCAGCTGCCACTGGACCTGGACCCCCTGGAGGTAGAGGCCGTTGTAGATGGCGCCGATGACCAGACCACCCAGGACCGCCTGGGCCACCTTTCCCCTCCCTCCGAAGAGGCTGGTGCCCCCTATGACCGCGGCGGCGATGCCATAGAGCACGTACTGGCCGCCATTGACGTTGGTGGAGGTGCCGGCCTGCCAGGAGAGGTAGAGAATGCCGGCGAAGCCGGCGGTCGCCCCGGTCAGCACGAAGGCCCAGGTGCGGACCTTGGCCAGACTGATTCCGGCGCGCCGGGCGGCGTCGGGACTGCCCCCGATGGCGTAGACGTAGCGGCCGAACCGGGTGCGCTGGAGCAGCAGGGTCCACATGATGACCACCACGAGTACGATGGGAACCACCCAGGGCACGCCCTCCACGAGCGACGTGGCATCCCCCCGGTTGACGTTGCAGATGGCCACCACCGCGACTCCCGCGGCGGTCAGGAAACCGATCTTCAGAGCGGTGACTCCGGGGGGAGGAGCGACCAGCCCACGGCGACGTCTGCCCGCGTCACGCGTCCATGCCAGGCCGGCGTACATCACCGCGGCGATGGCCAGGACGATCCAGCCTGCCAGGGGCGGGATGTTGCCGTTCACGATCTCGTAGAGCACATGCTGGTTGCTGAGGATGGGGCTGGCGATCGAGACATCCCCAGCGTTCCCCAGGATGACCAGCATGACCCCCCACATGATCAGCTGGCCGGCCAGAGTCACCACGAAAGACGGCAGGTGCAACCGGGAGACCAGGGTGCCCCAGACCGCGCCGGCCAAACCGGTGAGGAGGAGGGTTACGATGATGACCAGCCACCAGGGCCAGTTCATCCCCGGCTTCTGCACCATGATCCCGGCGATGGCGGCGCCCACCGCCAGCACGTAGCCGGTGGAGAGGTCGATCTCGCCCAACAGCAGGACGAAGACCTCGGAGATTCCCAGAGTCATGAAGATCATGCACTCTATGAACAGATTCACCAGGTTGCCCGGGGACAGGAACAGCCCCTGCGTCCAGATCTCAAAGGCGACCGCGATGACCACCAGGGCGAAAACCACCGGCAGGGCTCCGGTATTGCCGCTGGCTATCCGGGTCAGCGAGGCCCGCAGGTACTCGCCCAGCGACTCCGCGACGATCGCCGGGGGTACCGCGTCGACAGCGGCGGCGGTGGGGTCGAACAACGGGTCGGCCTCCCGGCCAGGAGTCTCCGCAGACGCCTCGCTCACTTCGTCCTCAGTCTTCGCCATCTGGATCCTCTCCCCTTGGATCGGGGCGCTCAGGACGCGGCATGGCGACCCGACCTCCCAGTCGTCATGTACTCAACCACACTCTGCATGTCGAAGTCGGCGGCGGGGCCCTCGGCGACCTTGCGCCCGAGGTGGAGGACAGCGATGCGATCCGCGACTTCGAAGACGTCATTGAGGTTGTGGCTGATCAGCATGACCGCAAGTCCGTGCTGCTTCAGCCGGGCGACCAGGTCCAGGACCATTCGGGTCTGGACCACCCCCAGAGCGGCGGTCGGCTCATCGAGTGCGACCAGCTTGGAATTCCACATCACGGCCTTGGCCACCGCCACCGCCTGTCGCTGGCCTCCGGAGAGGGAGGCCACCGGCTGGCGGATGGAGCGGACCGTGGTGACGCCGAGGCTCGCCAGGGTCTCCGCCGCCGACCGCTCCATGGAGTCCTCGTCCAGGAACCACCGGTGCATCCGCTCGCGCCCCAGGAACATGTTCTGGACGATGTCAAGGTTGTCCGCCAACGCCAGGTCCTGGTAAACCACCTCGATGCCGAGGGCGGAGGCGTCTCCGGGCCCATGGATGTGGACCTGACCACCCTCCCAGAACATCTGGCCGTGATCGGGCTGGAAGATTCCGGCAATGCACTTGGTGAGCACCGACTTGCCAGCTCCGTTGTCGCCGGCGAGGGCGGTCACCTGGCCGGCAGGCAGGTCCAGATCGACCTTGAACAGCGCCTGCACCGGCCCGAAGTGCTTGTCGATCCCGCGCAGGCGCAGGAGCGGCACCTCGTCACCGGCCCCAGCGGCGACGGTGGACGCCAAATTGGCCATCGTCACGGACGCTGACGCCCCCGATCAGGACTCGGACTCATCACCTGCCTTCCTTCTCCTAGCCTTGCGCGCGACCTAGATCTGAGGGGCCGCACCAGCTGGTGCGGCCCCTCATCTGGATTCGATGCTCTAGACCTGCCGGGTACGCTGATGCCGTACTTGGTGCAGACGCTCTGGCCCACGGCCGAGCACAGCGCTGCGGCCGGGATGAAATTGTCCTTGATCACAGTCGACTCTATGGTCGTAGGGGTGACCCACTCAGGGGTGAGCAGCGACGCGGGCTCGGTGATGGCGGAATTGGCGGGATCGACCGTGGTCGCGTTGACCAGGCTGGAAGGAATCGCCTTCCCGGCCCGCAGGATGGTGGCCATGGCGACGGCGTCCTGAGCCTCCAGGTAGATCGGCTTGTACACCGTCCCGCACTGATAACCGTCGAGGATGTTCTCCATCCCGGTGAGGGTGGCATCCTGGCCCGTGGTCGGGATGGTGAAGGGCTTGACACCCCTGTTCTTGAGGTCCTGGACCACGTTGGCGTTCATCTCGTCATTGGCCACCACCACCGCGTTGATGTTCGGGTGGGCGGTCAAAGCCTGCGCGAAGTTGGTGCCGGCCGTGGCCACATCCCAGTTGAGGGTGATCTGGTCGCCGACCAGGTGGTAACCCAGGCTGTTGGTCATGGGCGGGGTGAGCGGCGTGGTCTTGGTGCCCCAGATCACCGAGTTGTAGCCTTGGGCGAATGAGATGGCGTTGGGGTCACTGTTCTCACCCCCGTCGACTTCCCAGACCTGCGGGCTCTTGACTCCCCAAGCGGTGACGCAGGAC
>JAKAWF010000437.1 GCA_021817025.1 bacterium | reverse complement strand
GCCGTCGCTTCGCCCCAACTGGTCAGGTACCCAAAGGAGTACGAGCCTGTCTCCAGGCCGTTTTCTCCGCACACCAGGTACGCCACGCTCTCGGCCTCGACCTCTGCCTGGGCACGCGAGCCCTCGAAGTCGGAACCGTGCATGACCGCATGAGCGAGCTCATGGCTGAGGGTCTTTGCCCGCTGCATCGGTGATAGGTGCTCCGCCACACGGATCCGGTGCTGAGCGTGAGAGCAGTCTCCGTTGCGAGAGTCCCCGAAGACCGTGGTCTCGACGGTGAATCCGCGTGCGGCTGCCGCCGCTTCCAGGCTTGCCAGCATCCCCTCGGGTGCCATGCCCTCCAGGGGAGAGGCGGCGTAGCCCTGGGGCAGGGGGTCACCCTCGGTCTGAGAGATGTCGAACACCTTGCCCTTGAGCATGAAGCCGCGCACTTGGTAGACCAGCCGCTTCTTGACCACATCGGCCTCGGTGGTGGTGGGCGACGGGCTCGGAGTGCTGGCACCGGTCGGCTCCGCCGCGGCCTGGGGCGCCGCCGGTCCGGGTACTTTGAGGTTGGCCTCCACGGTTGATCCGAAGGGCACGAGGATCCGCAGAGCGTGTTCCCCCTTCTTAACCCTCCGGCCCAGCGCGTTCCATGTGGTCATGGACTGCACCAGCTCGAAGTCTGGCTTCTGCGCCCAGATGAGCAAGGTGTTGTGGAAGCTGTAGCGCCACAAGGTCCTCTGGGCCCGGAGGTACTTCAGGTACTCGGGGGCCGACGTGAGCTCGGCGATCTTGGACTGGAGCTGGTGCCACTTGTCGGGCTCCGCCTGGAAGGCCCGCGGGACCTGGCTTGCCCGAACCTCATCGGCCTGCGCGTAGAGATCTGCGATTGCCATGGCCCAAGGCTAGCACCCGCACCACGACAAATCCGCGACAGGTCATAGCCACGCCAGCCCCTACCGGCAGCGCACTCCGAAAGCAACAGTTACCGGCGAGTCCGGGCAGGGCTGCGACGCGACGCCGTGGTCGGCCGGCGTGCAGTTGCTCTCGGAGCTTCCTCCGCGTCCCTGGATGCCATAGACAGCTTGTCTTGGACCTCGTCCCCCTTGTCGAAGAGTCCCTGCTCCATCTGCTCCAAGAACTGCCAGATCTCCTCGCAGACAGCGTGAGCGTCCCTGTACAGACGAATGAGGCGTCCGGACCCGGACATGATGCCCCGGTAGGGGATGTCGGACTCCGACCTCACCAGGGGCAGGGACCTGGTGATCTGCCCCATCCTCACGGGCGGCTGCTCTGCCCTGGACCCCTTGGCCCTGGGACGAACGACGCTGCCATCGGCAAGCAGAACAGGCATCCGCGCGGTGACCTTGCGACCTCCAGGATGGGGCTGCTGGTCGTCGGTCGAGACAGGCGCCCGCCGGCTCGCGGGCGTTGGTCGCTGTTTGGTGGTCGAACCACCGGATGTCCTGGTCGGCATCACTCCTCCTGCGGGCGTCGAGCGAACGTCCCCAACGTGGGCATCCACATCCTATAGCAACAGATGGCCCATGGGGGGGTACTTGGAGCAAACTGGGGCTGGGCCACTCCCTGGATGACCCTCCCTCAAGCAACGCGAAGGGCTGGGAGAGCGCTCCTCCCGGCGACCGCTCCGGCGGGACCGCTCAGCCTGAGGTCGAACCGTCCGCCCAGTGCGTAGGGGGCCGCGTCGCTCGGCCGCCTGGGATCCAGCGCACGCGCAAGCCGGCGGGAGGTCTGGATAGCAAAGATCCCGCCCCACGAAAGTGGGACGGGATCCCGCAGGGAGAAGGGCTGGGGAAGAGTTACGCGGCCTGTGAGCCACGAGACCGGACGATCCGCTCTCGGAGTCCGCGGCGCTTGCTGCACTCGGTAGCCGCGAGGGTCGGGGTCTGGCCCTGGGTGACCTGGATCCGCGCCAGGAGCCCGCCGCCAGCGGCCTCGATCATCGCCTCGCGCTCCGCCTGGACCGCCGCGAGACGCTGGCCCAGTCCGCCGTCAAACCTGTAGCCGGTCCAGTTCTTGCTCATCGTTGGCCACCTTGTGTTGTCTGCTGGTTAGTGGGAGCTGCGCCGCTCCGTCTATAAGCAAACTACACCGGAATCCGCGACAAATCCGCGACAAAACGGACGGTCAGCGACTTGCTTGTAGTGCCGCCTCTACCGGGCCTCGGGCTGCTCTGGCGGCGAGCCAGCTGGCGGCCTCTGCAAGGCGCCCGGGCCCGTCCGCATTCTGCACCACGGCGTCCCACCTGGCCCAGTCGTCGAGGTCGTGCTCGGACCTGTGGTCCCCTGCTGGTCCGAAGCCCGGGCGGCGAACCTCCACCAATAGGCCCCCCGACCTCTGGACGAACATGGCCTCGATCCGGTACCTCACGTCCGGGATCACGTACAGCTCCCCTGGCCGCAGCTTCCGTGCCAGAGCCCGGACCCAGACATCCTCCCCCGTCGCTTGACGCACAGCCTCTCCGATCCGCTGGAGGGCTGCTCGGACGTACGGATCGCCGACCTTGGCCGCTTCCCAGTCTCCGCCGTGATCTCGAAGACGACGCGCCAAGTCGAGGTCCAGAAGCGGCGCCACTTCCCGGAGCGAGTCTGCGAAGGCGATCCGGGTGTACCCGTGGTTCTCCACGAGGTATCTTGCGAGCGTGTCCTTGCCCACACGAGCATGGTGCCCAAGGCCGATGATCGCCGCCGGGGGCACAGTCCGCTGGAGGCCCGCGTCGACGCCCAAGGGAATGTTCGCCATCTCGAACAGAGTTTACTACCACCTACCCGCAGCCGCAAGGACCCCTAGGGCTTGACATCCTCCATACGCTGGTCTTAGAGGCGGCCGCGATGACAGGAGGGCCAACCGGTGGCAACCACGATCTACCAGCGAGCGAACGATGCCGCCGGCTTGGCGGTGACCATGATTCAGGGGCCGAGAGAGCAATTGGCGGGGGCCCGTGCGGATCTCGCCCAGCTCGACGAATGGCTGCGAGTCTGCGAGGAGCGGCGACTCGACAACGAGGAGACTCTGCCGCCAGCGGTGTGCATGGAGATCGCAGCCTCCTCTGTGGCTCCGGAGTACCTCCAGGCAGCCGCACTGCGCAAGGGCCGCGCCATCGGCCCCGTCCAGGCGGCGATTTTCGATGCGGAAGGGGAGGTCATGGAGATCATCAACCGGATCCAAGGCAATGTCCTCTGGATTACCGACGAACCGGACCCCGAGGATAGGCTCACCATCACGAACCCGAGACTTCCCCTCTAAGCGGCTAGGGAGCGTCCATTCCGCCCGTGCCAGTGGCGTCTGCGCCGCCCACGCCGCTGACCAGTGCCGATAGCGCCGT
>JAKAWF010000436.1 GCA_021817025.1 bacterium | reverse complement strand
TCAACAGTCAGGGAAGGGGGCGATCGGCCCGCCGATGGTTGTGCTTCGATTGTCGACCCCACCCTCCATCGACACTGAGGGAGACGGCGGATCGATTGGTCCCCTCGCTGTCAGGTGTAGCGGTAGACGACTTTTCCGAAGCGCTCTCGATCCAGGTACGTTCGCGACAAGAATGCGCCCGCGCCCCTCATCGGGCCACCTGCTGGGGACTCGACCACACTGTCGATCGCGAGCGGCAGCTGGCCCTTCGCCCAGGCCGCCACTGCACGCGAGAGATCTTCGGTGGTGCCGAGGCAATTGCCCATGATGATCAGGTTGCGCGTCATTACCGTCAAGAACTCAGCGGCCCCAATGAGCCCTCGACCATCATCGGGCGACAGCGGCATGCCGGCGGGCGGGAACTGTCTCTCTACGCCACAGCTGATGTACCGTCCACCGACAGCCATAGCCGCGCCGCCGCGATCAAGCTGGAAGGGCATCTCGGCGCGCGGCATGATCCTCACGCCCCCAGAATCCTTGACATAGGCCGCCACTGCCTCATCAGCAGCCAGCGGCCCGCCGGCGGGGTCGATGACGAACACGTTCGAGGCCCCGAGCGCTTGGAGCCGCTCCACCTTGCCGACGGAGGTCGTAGTGACGCTCACCTCGCCCCCGGCCAGGCGCGCTGCTTGAAGCAGGAAGAGCGAGGTGTTCGACGATCCGCCGGTGACGAGGACCCTGCTTCCCTCGGCAACCTCGGCTCGTCGCACCATCCCGAAGCTGGTTTGCCCCCCGATGGAGATCGATGCCGCCTCTGCATCCGACATCGCCTCGGGTACGCGCATCAGCTTGGAGGATGGGAGCACCTGGAGAGTGCGGGACGCGTGGTTGGTCGGTAACCCCCACGGGGCCGCGCCACTGGCCCAGTAGCCATCCACTATCACCTTGTCACCTATCGCCAGGTCGGCGACAGACACGCCCACTTGTGCCACCCGTCCGCATAGCTCCGAGCCGATCGGATAGAAAGAGCCCTTCAGCGGGAGGTTGGCCATCCTGAGTATCAGTGCCTTGTCGCGATAGTTGCATGAGAAAGCGCTGGTCTCGACCAGGACAGCGGCGCGATGAGCGTCCGCCGGATCAAAGACGGGGGTGCGCGCCAGAAAGAACCCGCAGCGCACCTGGTAACCCTCGATGGTCAACAACTCGACGAGCGGCTGGCCGCCTCCAGCTTCCTCGTAGCCCTTTCCGCATATCCCGAGAGCATAGGTGGGCCTGTCATCAGACATAAGAAACCAAGCCCAACACTTGCATTGTAAGCATAGGTCTGACCTTCTAATCGATGTTCTGCTGCCAACGGCAGGCAGCACGGACCGCGGCTGGCCTCATGCCCGGCCCGTTGGTGACGATAGGGAGTCCTCGTCCCGTTCGCGCTGTAAGTAGACGACGGGCGGAGGTTCCTTCCAGCCCACGTTGCAGCACAGGAAGGAGACCCACACCCGGCTCGATCCGAGTATCACCGAACGAGCGTATCGACGCCGAGCCAGACGACCTGTGCGGTCCTGGGAGGGAGCTGGGCGAGGCGCTGGAGCAGGTGGCCCGAGCCGGGGTGGGCCCGTTGATGCAGAGCGCCACCGAGGCCGCGGCCACCGAGTTGCGGGGCCGGGAGCGCTGCAGCCCAGCTCCGGCACGAGGCACCCGCCGCCTCGAGGCGCGTCTCCCAGCACCTCAGGGAGCCCGGACTGCACTCCAGCAGAGTGGAGGCACAACCGCCACCGCCTCGAACAGATAGTCGACGAGATGGTGGCGATCCCCACGGCCGCTCGGGAGCTCGTGGTGTGCCAGGCGGCAACTCGCTCTCAGCTCGCGAGGCGCTGAGCTGGCAAAGTGGGGGGGGAACGCGCAGCGCGTTGGCTATGATCGGGCCGTGCGGAGGCGGTTGCCGGCTGGCTGTGTAATCCTTGCCGCCACCTTGCTTGCCTCATGTGGGAGCTCCGCCTCGAAGGCCTTGCCTAGACCGGGTCCATTGACGATCGGTGCGGTCTTCTCGCTCACCGGAGGTGCCCACTTGTACGGCCCCCAGCAAGTGAGGGGCGCTGAGCTTGCAGTGACGCAGATCAATGCCGCTGGCGGTGTCGCGGGCAGGAAGCTCGAGCTTAAGATCCTCAACGACGCGTCCAATCCCGCAAGAGGTGCAGCCGATTTCCGTCAACTGGCGGGTCCCGGAAAGGCGGTGGCGCTCCTGGGCCCGA
This sequence comes from bacterium, assembly GCA_021817025.1. The sequence continues at coordinate 1,102 of JAKAWF010000436.1, read as the reverse complement.
CGCTGTCCAACGTCGCCCGCAGGGCTGATCCTGTTGCCGATCGGCTGGGCGTCCCGGTCATGGCGGTGTCGAACACCGCCCCGGGTATTGTCGGCAAGTGCCCGTACCCATGTAGGTTCATCTGGCGCGACGCCCTCGGGGAAGCCACCGCCATACCCGACGCCATCTCCTTCGACTTGGGCCTGGCTCATTCGGTCTCAGCGGCAACCGTGGCGGTTGCAAATGACATCTACAGCCGGCAGGATGCCGCAATCGCGGCAGCGGCATTCCGAGCGGACGGGGTTGACGTAGTCCGGCAGGTCACGATTCCCGCTGGTTCGACCAGCCTCAATACCTATGCTGACAGGGTCGTTGCTTCACGGGCCAGCGCTGTCTTTCTCACAGCGTCCGCCGGCTCGGTCGCCGCAGCCTTGGTGAACGCTCTCAAGGCTCGGGGGTTCACCGGCCAGGTGATCGGTGGCGACGCGTTCGAAAGCAGTGCCACGATCCGCTTGCTGGCAAGTGGCACAACGGTATTGAGCGGTGCTTCATGGTGGCCCGGGAATCACTTCCCCGCCAACGACACCTTCATCGCGTCATACCAGCGTGCCTTCGGCACGACTCCCGACCAGTACGCCGCACTGAGCTACACCGGGGTGCTGATCCTGGCGCAGGCCATTCGCAATTCGGCCTCGGCCGAGGCGTCGACGGCGCCGTGGCCGGCCTCCGGCTCCCTGCGGCAGGAGAGAAGTGCGCTGCAGGCCGCCATGCATACGGTCGCTCTGACGACTCCGCTGGGACCTTTCCGGTTCACCGCGGCCCACGACGTCAGCCAGACAGTCTGGATAGTGAAGTACACCGGGTCGAGGCCCGCGCAGTTGCTCGGCTTCTGCGATCCCGGGTGCTGACAGGGCGCGGGTCGCGACCAGATGAGGTGGAGATCTCTACGTCAGCTCCGCTCCCTCGAGCGTTGTGGACTGTGGTAATGGAGGACGAAGCCCTCTTCACGGAGCTCTGGTGCTGGCGCCTCCGAGGGGCCCGCGGGATCGAGCTGGCGGGAAGGCTTGCCAAAGGCCATCGTCGCCCGGTTGCTCGGCACCTGCTACGGGATGCGGACACCTCC
>JAKAWF010000435.1 GCA_021817025.1 bacterium | reverse complement strand
GGAGACCTTGAGTACTTCCACTGGTGTGGCGGCGCTCCCGCCGTTGGACGTGGTGGTGATCGACAATGTGGACAAGTCCTAGGGTGTGACCAGGATTCTACGGCTCCAGAGGCAGTGGCGGGCCGCCAGGAGGCCAACTCCCCACATTTCGCCGGAACCGGAGGCCCCCAAAGGTGCTGAGGAGGAGGGTGATCCCCACCGCCGCCACCACCAGCAGGGCCAGGAAATCCTGCCGCCCGAGATGGACGGCCCCCCACGCTCCGACGGCCGCCCCGACCGCGCGGCCCGCGTACTGAAGCCACAGCGCCGAGCCGAGGGCCTGCCCGACCCCATCTCGCTGGGTCGTGGTTTGGATGCGGTTCAGCCCCCAGGCCTCCTGCAGCGCCCCAGCGCCCGCGAAGACCAGCAACCCTCCTACCACCGCGACCGGCCCGAGTGAAGTCCCCACCAGTACGGCGGCCACGATCGAGATGTATCCCAGTGTGATCAGGGAGCGTGAACCCACCTTCGGTGTCCTGACCGCCAGGGCAGTGCCACCCAATGAGGCTGCCCCGACCACGATGTACATCACCCCCACCTGGTTGGTCCCGAGCCTCAGCACATCGTGGACGATCGGCACGAAGTAGACGGTGATCACCGCTGCCAGCATGGTGCTGACGGCGGCCTGCAGGACGTAGATCCGAACGGTGCCATCGAGCCACAGGTATCCGAAGCCCCGCCGGACCGTGGACCACGGACCGGGCTTGAGGTACGGCTCTGGAACAGCTACAGCGGGCTGGGGACCGACCCGATAGATGAGTGCGGCCGATGCCAGGAAGGTCACTCCATCGACCAGAAGCAAGAACTCAGGAGATACGGCTAAGAGGAAGAGAGCACCCAGCGCCGGCCCGAGCAGGATCGATGACTCACCGACCGCGGCAAGGAGGCTGCCGCCGGCGGGGACGAGCCGTGAGGGCAGGATGAGGGGGAGAAGGCGTCGGCGCCCGGGGTCATAGAGGGCGGCAGCGGAGCGGCTTGCGGCGAACCCCGTCAGCACGAGGACCAAAGACCCCGAAGTGGCTCCCACGATCATGAGTGCGGCAAGGGACGCGCGGATGAGGTCGAGGGCAATGAGTCGGCGCCGCCGGTCCCCCCGATCTCCGAGGGTGCCGCCGATCGGAAGCAGAGCTACAAGGGGGGCTGTCTGGAGGAACACCATCGCTCCCACCCCAATCTCGCCCCCCAGTTGATACGAGATGATCAGGAGGGCAGGGAGGGACAGGAAGTCTCCGTACCAGGACAACAGGGCTCCCGTCCACAAGGCCCTGAACCGCGGTACATGGAGCGGCGTCCATCTAGAACGAGGGACGCCGCCTAACGCCAAATTCTCCTCCTTGCGGTATTGGCCCCTGACAGTCTTCGCAGATGGTACGGAAGGAAGCTCGGCGAGACAGGCGAGCGACGCGGCCGGGCGGCTGATGCCCCGGAAGTTACGGATCCGTCACTTGGCCTTCAAGCGCTGTAACGGGATCGTCAGCCCTAGTACGCTCGGGCGAGTTGTCGGCGTTGCCGAAGCCGTGATGGCTCGGGACATGCCATGCGTTTGAGGAGAGAGCCTGATATGAGCACTTTGGCGATGGGCGGCTGGGGTTGAGTTAGCGGCCTTCCTGAGCACCTCAGGAAGGTGGGCATCACTTGAAGAGGGAGAGCAACTCCTCTGTGGGGTGCTCTCTCTCTTCTGTTATGCGGCGGAGTTCCTCATCTGGGATCTGGTCGAAGGCGGCGACACAAGTCGGGTCGAACTGAGTGCCCGCGCAGCGGCGGACCTCCGCTCTGGCATCCTCGAGCGGCATCCCCTTTCGGTACGGCCGGTCCGAGATCATGGCGTCAAAAGAGTCGGCGATCGAGAAGACTCGCGCGGGCAGTGGGATTGCGTCTCCACTCAGGCCTCTTGGGTACCCTCGGCCATCGAACCGCTCATGATGGTTGAGGATGATCTCCCGAGCCCGCTCCAGCTGGCGGACATCCGAGACCATCTGAAAGCCCAACTCGGGGTGGGTGCGCATGATTGCCCATTCCTCCTCCGTGAGCGGTCCAGGCTTCATGAGGATGGCATCCGGGACCCCTATTTTCCCGATATCGTGGAGAAGCGCACCGTGGGACAGGCGCACCATCTCCTCTTGGCTGAACTTCAGGTTCCGCCCCATGAGGAGGGAGTACTCCACGACCCTGCGGCAATGGCCCTCAGTGTCCTTGTCCCGGAGATCTATCGCCTTGGACAGGCTGATTAGGGTGGCATTGAATGCGCTCTCGGCATCTGCCAGCCGCGCCGCCTGTTCCTTCATCCAGCGGGTCGTGGCGATTTGAACGATCGTTACTGGTGCGGCCAGCACGACCAACGCCCCGGGGTCACCCAGTCGCGAACTGGCGGCCACGATACCGACGCCAGTCAGCCCGTATCCGAAGTAGTACGGCAGCACCCGTACGACTTGGTCAATGAACGCTCGGCCTCGAAAATCTGCATGGCCTTGCTCAACTCGAAGGATCAGCGCTAACAGAGCGTAGTTGACGGTCCAACCGGCTAGGCCGCCAGCGGCGCCAGCTCCGACCGCGACCCAAGCTGATGACGAGGTGCCGCTTACTGCTTGGTAGCCGAGTGCGGCCGCCGAAAACATGAGAAGCGACATTGCGGTGTTAAACACCGACTTGAGCCACGGAGTGGTACGGTGCACTGCGTTGGTCGCAATGAAGGCCATTGCCACCGCGACCGCTCCTGATGGTCCCAAGAGAAAGACGGATCCGATCCCGGCGTACGCAGTGCCGCTGAAAGTCATGCGGCCCCGTCCAATGGGGATCCCGATCGGGCCGCGCAAGTCCAGCAATGCGACCAAGAGGACGACAATCGCTAGATCTACCAGGTTGAAAGGCGGCCGGACCAGCAGTGCAGCTGCGGCGATCGCAGCCAGCGCCACAGCTCCGACCACCAAAACGACTGCCGCCTTCGGCCGCTGTGGTGTGACGGCAGTTAAGGCCGCCCCATCTGCGCCGGTGAAAGCTACTGGGGGCTTGCCGTTCACGTAGGCCTGCGTGGACGACTCTGCCCTCTCCGCCGCGCCCGAGGGAGCGACTCTAAGTCGAGACGCCACGCCACCCTCCTGACTGGGAGGGCCGGCCCAGTCGCCTCGCGGTCGATTTGCGGAACGCCGTCCTGAAGTGCTCCATCCTTCCCTGCCGTAGCGATTCCCACTACCGTCGGGAGGCCGTACCACCCAGCGGACCAGCGCAGTTTAGCCGCTGCGGAGGTCAGGATAGGGGCGCAAAGGAGGATCGGAGCATAGCTGTAACAGCTTTGCCA